>JADFIM010000130.1 GCA_022566725.1 Planctomycetota bacterium | reverse complement strand
TGGTTCAACTCGCTATGACCTGATGTTGGGGGAGCAGGATTCTTAGCGGCCTGGACCGGACGGAGGCGCTTGATCATCGTGAGTCGCATCCCCCCGCCGGTGCGCCGCTCGTACCGGACCTCGTCCATGATCTCGCGGATGATGTGCACGCCGAGACCGCCGGGGCGAATCTCGTTGAGGTCGCGTGGCCGAATCGTGGCCGGATCAACTTGCTGGGCGAGGTCCTCAATGACAATCTTGAGCCCCGGCATGTCGGCGATGACCGGCCAGAGCTTGATCCAGATCCGTCCGTCGCAGCGGCGATCATATCCGTGGGTGATCACGTTGCACAGTGCCTCGTCAACGGCGAGGCTGATCTGTCCGCACTGTATCTCATTGAACCCCAAGCGCTGAGCCACGCTTCCAACCAGCGCGCGGGCCGCGGCCAGAAACTTCGGCTGGCTGAACATTTCCAGCCGAACCTCGGGTTCAGTGGATGGGTCACCCATTGTTACTCAGTGGTTTGGTGGTCGTGCCGGTCGTCTGTGGCAGCGTACCCGACTTCACCGCCTCGACCCAACGCCGAATCGCTGGGCGGCGCAGGTGGGGCGGATCGTAATGGAGATAGCCGTAGGTCTCGCCCGTGAGCCGCTCCAGCGCCGCGATCGCCAAGAGCCGCACCGCCGGGTCGTCGGAGTCCAGTTGCTCCACGATATTCGCTGCGGCCGTGATGTCACCGGTCCGGGCCGCCCTCTCGATCGCGTACAGCCTCGCCGCTGGGTTTGCAGAGTCGAAGCGTGCCTCAGTGGCCGACGGGCCGCACGAGACGGCAAGAAGGGCAGCACCGCAGGCAATCGCTCGTTTGGTCAACATCGGCCAAAGCATACGATGTCATCCGCTTGCGGGCAAAGCATCGACCTCTGATGAACGAATGCCCGGTAGACTCACTCCTCAGGCGGAGCTAGACTGCCCGCTTCTGCCTGTGGACCGTTTTCCATGGCTCGATCTACACCGGCCGCTGCGGAGCCTCCTCCGCACGTTGATGTCATTGGCATTCTCGATTTTGGCAGCCAGTATGCCCAGCTCATCGCCCGGCGAGTTCGGGAAGCTGGGGCGTTCAGCCTCCTGCTCGCCCCACAGACGCCGATCGAACAGATTCGCCGGCTCAAGCCCAAGGGCCTCATCTTTTCCGGCGGGCCGGCCAGCGTGACCCAGCCCGGCGCGGCCCGGTGCGACGAGCGCCTCTTCGACCTGGGGGTCCCGATTCTTGGGATCTGTTACGGGATGCAGCTGGGATGTCAGATTCTCGGCTGCGATGTGGGCAAGACCGCCGCTCGCGAGTTCGGCCGGGCCCGGCTCACCATTCACGATCGCAGTGACCTCCTCGCCGACATCCCTTCCAACACAACCGTCTGGATGAGTCACGGCGATCAGGTGACCGATCTGGCGGACCGATTCGACAGCCTGGCCAGCACATCCACCTGTCCCTATGCCGCCGCTCGCCACAAGACCAGCCCGTTCTACGGCGTGCAGTTCCATCCCGAGGTCACCCATACACCGCACGGCGTCGAGCTCTTGCGAAACTTCCTCTACAAGATCTGCAAGTGCTGCGGCACTTGGCGGATGGCTGACTTCATGGAAACCGAATGCGAACGCATTCGCGAGCGTGTCGGAGAGGCCCAGGTGATCTGCGGGCTCAGCGGTGGGGTCGATTCATCGGTTGTGGCAGCGCTGCTGGACCGGGCGATCGGTCCTCGCCTGAGCTGCATCTTTGTGGACACCGGCCTCCTGCGCAAGAGCGAGCGGCAGCTCGTTGAGGCCGCGTTCCGCGACCACTTCCAGACCGAACTGCGTGTTGTGGACGCCTCGGCTGAGTTTCTTGCCGATCTGCGGGGTGTGACCGATCCGCAGGAGAAACGCACAAAGATCGGCCACCGCTTCATCGAGGTCTTCGAACGCGCTGCAACCGAGATCCAAGGCGATGTGATGTTCCTCGCTCAGGGGACCCTCTATCCGGATGTCATTGAGTCTGGGCACGGCTTGGCAGGAGCGTCCGCCAATATCAAAGTGCACCACAACGTCGGCGGGCTGCCGGACGACCTTCGCTTCGAGCTCATTGAGCCACTGCGGAACCTGTTCAAGGATGAAGTACGGCAGCTCGGCGAAGTGCTTGGTTTGCCCGCTCACATCGTCTGGCGTCACCCCTTCCCAGGCCCCGGCCTCGCGGTGCGGATCCTTGGCGAAGTGACGACACAACGTCTCGATCTGCTGCGGGAGTGCGATGAGATTCTCCTGGAAGAAATCATCGCCAACAATCTGTACCGCAGCATCGATCAGGTTTTCGCGGTGCTCCTGCCGATCCAATCAGTCGGGGTGATGGGTGATAAGCGGTCGTATGAATCGGTAGTGGCGATCCGTGCCGTGGATACGCAGGACTTTATGACCGCGGACTGGGCCCGGATTCCCTACGACGTTCTGGCCGGCATCAGTAATCGGTTGATCAACGAAGTGCCCGGCGTCAATCGCGTGGTGTACGACATCTCCTCCAAGCCGCCCGCCACGATCGAATGGGAGTAACCAGAAGGCATGAGGCTTGAGGCTTGTGTGAGGGTTGCGGTGCGGCGCCGTGTGCGTTGATTGGGGTGTGTCCGGTTCAGCGAGCCTCGGCGTCCCCGCCAGCGGCGCATCAACCCGCGTCATCGGTCCTGGGTCGGTCTGGTGGCGGTGTGCGGTAGGTTGGTGGCGGCGTCGGCCGTCCGGTGGGTGAAGCTCGCGCGTTGATCGCCGGCACCATCAGCAAGACGACCGAAGATCATCCGCCCGGCACTGGTCTGCAACGAGTTCGTCACGATGAGCGAGACCTCGGCGCCGATGCGGTCGGCCGCGTCTTCCACGACGACCATTGTTCCATCAGCCAGGTATCCAACCCCCTGCTGAGCCGATTCTCCACGTTTGACGATCTCGATCGTCAGCGGCTCGCCCGGGATCACCTGCGGTTTGATTGCGTTCGCCAGCTCGTTGAGATTCAAGACCCCCACGCCCTTGATCTGCGCCACCTTGTTCAGGTTGTAGTCGGTCGTCAGGACCCGCATCTTTTGATCGCCCGCCATCTGAAGCAGCATGTGATCGACTGATCGACCCTCAACCTCGGTGGTGTCGATGGTGAGATCAACAGCGGGGATCTCCTGGAGATTGCTGACCATGGTGAGCCCGCGCCGACCACGCCCCCGCTTGAGCTTGTCTGAAGAGTCGGCAAGCATCTGAAGCTCATCTATGACAAACTGCGGTACGACCAGCGGCGCCACGAGAAACCCGGTCCGGGCCAGCGCCTCGATCCGTCCGTCGATCAGAACAGAGCTGTCGACGAGCAGCGGTCGCACTCCACGAACCTGCTTGGCGAACTCGACATAGGGGATGACCAGGCGAAAATCGTCTTTGGTGGTCAACACGACCGACACCGCCAGGTAGCACAGCACGATTGCGATGATGACCTTGCCCAGGCCGAGATAGATCTCCATTCTTGTTGGCGGCTGCCCCGGCTGCGTGGTCTTGATGTCCCACGCCTCAGCGACGACATCGAGCAATGCCCCAATCGCCAGCGCCCCGATCAGCCCCACGCATATCCCGAGGTACACGCCGACCACCGAGGTGAGTCGCTTGTTGGGCGTCATCGCGTCAACCACCAACACGATCACGCCCACAGCCATCGACGCCAGGAACAGCCCGGCGACGGTAGTGAGATCGAACTCTTCGGGAAGCTCCCCCTTGGCGCTTGCGATCGTAAGAACAGTCACGGTCACCAGCAAGACCAGGAACAGCAGGCGAGCCACCAACAGCAGCAGTTTCTCGGATCGACGTTGCTTCTTGGCGAAGATCGCCGGCGGCTCGTAACTTCGATGACCCCCGCGAGTTACCGCCGCGGCATCGGCACCGGATGGAGATGGCTGCTGGGGCATCAGCAGAAGTGTACCATAGCCGCCACAGCCGCTACGATGCCTTTGCGTGCGGTGGCGAAGGAGACGGCCGGGCCCGTGAGACGGGTGGCCTGTGAACCTGGTCAGGGCTTGATCGCAGCAGCCATAAGCGGTGTCGTCCGAGCCTGCGGTGTCCTGGCCGTCCTCTCCGCCACTGGCGATGTAGGCTTGAGATTTGAGGCAGGGGTGCCGCGCTTGAACTTCCGGCCCAAAGGGATGTGCGATGAGTCGGGATCAATCAACCAAGACCGAAACGACCAGCCAATCAACCGCTCACCTCAAGCCTCTCCGCCGCAGGCGGACAAGCCTCAAGCCTTCGGCCGGCTACACGGTCCTGGCCCGGCGATATCGTTCGAGAGACTTTGACGAGCTCATCGGGCAAGATCCGATCGCGCAGACCCTTCGCAACGCCGTCGAGTCCGGGCGCTGCGCCCACGCCTACTTGTTCTGCGGGACACGCGGGGTGGGCAAGACCTCCATGGCCCGCATCCTGGCCAAAGCGCTCAATGTCACCGATGACCTGCAACAGGCCGACGAGATCGCCGAGGCGATCCTCCGTGGCGACGACCTGGATGTGATCGAGATCGACGGCGCCTCCAACCGCGGCATCAACGAGGCCAAGGACCTCATCGCCGCCGCCGGCCTGTCCCCAGCCCGGTGCCGCTACAAGATCTACATCATCGATGAAGTCCACATGCTGACGACTCCGGCGTTCAACGCGCTGCTCAAGACCATGGAAGAGCCGCCATCGCATGTGAAGTTCATCCTCTGCACCACGGAACCACACAAGATCCCCGCGACCATCCAAAGTCGATGCCAACGGTTCGACTTCCGCTTGATTTCAACGGCCCAGATCAGCGGCCAACTTCGCAGGATTCTCAACGAGGAAAAGGTTGAGGCCCAGGAGGAGGTTGTCGCTCAGATCGCGCGTTTGGGGCGGGGGTCGATGCGCGATGCCCTGAGCCTGCTCGATCGGCTTTTGGCCGCAGGCGAGAAGACGCTCACCACCGATCTGCTTGAGCAGATGCTGGGGCTGCCTGACCATGCGCAGCTTGCGACCTTGGTTGACGCGGTGGCCCAGAGCGATCCGAACGCCGCACTGCACGCCGGCGCCGCGCTGTTGGCCCGCGGCGCCACGGTTGATCAAGCTCTGGAGATGTTGATTGAGTATCTTCGAAATCTGATGATCATCTCGGCCTGCGGCGCGGACAGTGAGTTGGTTGAGCTCTCAGCGGAAGGGCGGCAGGTGGCCGCTGGGCAGGCTCGAAGGTTTGATCCGGCCGGTCTGGTTCACATGATTGCTCTGTGCGATTCGGTCGCACGCAATACTCGGGGCTCCGCCGCTGCCGCTGCGCTGTTTGATGCGGCCATTGTTCGCCTGTGTATGAGCGAGCATCTGGCTGACATTGCAGCTCTGCTCGAAAGGGGTCCGGGCGGTCCACCGGCTGCCTTGGGTGAGGGGCGAAAAAAAAAAGACCCGGTGATCACCGCGCCCCCATCATCGCCGAAGCAGGCGCCTCACGGTGACGCAACGGCTGTCATCGAGACCAAGCCAGTCGCCGGCGGCGACGCCACGCTCGATGGGCGACGGATCTGGGCGAAGGTGCAAGCCGGCGTCGCCGATTCGCCCGGCGATAGCGCGAAGATCGAGCGACTGGCCTACCAATCATTTGACGGTCGGACGCTGCGATTGGCGGTCGATACCGATGATGCAGGGCTCGCTCGCTGGCTGGTGACTCAAACCGATGCCCTGGCAAACCTGGTCCGCCACGCCACGGGTCAGAGCCTTCAGATCGAGCTGGATACGACAAGGGCCCAGGCGGCCGAGACGCCGAGGACCAAGGCTGCAAGAATCGAACAGGCCCAGCAATTGCCGATGGTCAGAACTGCAATGGAGATCTTCGACGCAACGATCGTCGATGTTCAAGATTCCTCGGAGCCCGAGGCCCGCCAAGACAACGCAGCGGAGAGTGCGCCTGATGTTTGAAAACCTCAAAGGCATGGCCGGTCTGGCGGGACTGATGAAAGACCTGCCCAAGATCAAGGCCAAGATGGACGAGATCAAGATGCGGCTCGGCGAGATGACGGTGAGTGCCGAGACCGGCGGCGGGGCGGTGCAGGTGACCGCTAACGGCTTGCTTCGTGTGGTCTCGATCAACCTCGATCAATCGCTCATCATTGGCCTGGTCGATCCACGCAATCCCGACGATCGGGTCGTCGCTGAGGACTTGATCGTGGGCGCGGTCAACGCCGCGCTTGGAAAGGCTCGTGAAGTGGCCGAGCGGGAGATGGCCGCGGCCGCGGGCGAGATGGGGCTGCCGCTACCGCCCGGCGGCCTCAGCGGGCTGATCTCATAAGCCCTGTTCAGCGATCAGCGATCTGATGAGTGACCCCAAGCCTCAAGCCTCAAGCCACAAGCCTTCGCCCGGCATCGCCCATCCCGAGCCGGTTGAGCGATTGATCGAGGAGTTCGCAAAGCTGCCCGGAATCGGGCGGCGCACCGCCGAGCGCATGGCCTTTCACCTCCTCAAGGCTACGCCCACCGACGCGCTGCGGCTGAGCGAGGCGATCGCAGACGTCAAACAAAACGTCCGGCACTGCTCGATCTGCAATAACCTCACGGATCGGGAGACGTGTCGAATCTGCTCCGATGCGAGTCGCGACGCCTCGAAGGTGTTGGTGGTTGAACAGCCTCAGGACGTCATCGGCCTTGAGCAGGCTGGGACGTATCGTGGGGTCTATCATGTATTGATGGGACGGCTCGACCCGCTGGGCGGCGTGGAGCCGCAGCATCTGGCCGTGCAGCTGTTGCTGGACCGCGTTGATCGCCCTGAGCGAAACAGCCAGGCAGCCCCCGTCCATGAGATCATCCTGGGGCTGAATCCCAACCTTGAGGGCGACACTACGGCCTTGTATCTGGCCGATCAACTGACCACCCGCGACGTCAAAGTGACTCGATTGGCCCGTGGTCTGCCCGCAGGCTCCCAGCTTGAATATGCAAGCAAGGCGGTGCTTGCCGATGCAATTCAGGGACGCCAGGAGATGGCCCGGGACAGCTGATCTCTCCCCGCTTGCCTCGGCGGCCCAGCCGGATGCAGTTGAACCCGCAGCGGCGCCGCTTATCGCAGAACTCGACGAATTGCATTGAGTCGTGGATGTGTTCGCATCCGATACCATATGGAGGTAGGTGACACGTAACAGGTGACAGGAACCAACGCCGCGACCTGAGCCTCCAACCCCTAACCCCTGATTCCCAACTCCCAACTCCTAACTCCTGACCCCTAACTCCTAACCCCTAACCCCTTCTCCACCCATGCGTTTCGAACTCGGCCAACACATGCGGATGAGCCAGCAGATGAAGCTGGCGCCGAGAATGATCCAGTCGATGGAGGTGCTGCAGATGCCGATGATGGCTCTCCAAGAGCGCGTGGACCAGGAGCTGGAGTCCAATATTGCTCTTGAGATTGTCGAGCCGAATGAAGAGTCCGATGAGCAGGCCGATCTTCAGGACAAGCCGCTGGAGGAACAAGAGCAGGTCGAGGGCGACAGCACATCGGATGCGTCGGACAACTGGCAACGGCTCAGCGAGCACGAGTCCGCGAATCCGGAAGTATTTGCCGGCCAGGAGTCGACACAAAGCTATTCGCGCTCCCGAATGGCGGGCGAGCGCGACCGGAAGATGGACGCCCTGGCCAACATCGCCGCGCGCGGCCAGAGCCTCAATGAGCAGCTTCTTCAGCAGTGGTCGTTCGCCGAGATCGATCCCGCCACCGTCAATGCCGGCAAACTGCTGATCTCCTACATTGACGACGATGGCCTGCTCGGGGCGGACCTCGAAACGATCCTCGAGCAGAATCGAAACGTCCCCGGCCTGGATCTGTCAATCGACCGGCTTGAGGAGGCGTTGCAAGAGATTCAGCAGCGCTTGGATCCCGCCGGCGTCGGCGCCCGTAGCCGTCGCGAATGCATTCTTGTTCAGATCGATCGATTCCAAAGCGAGCCCGACCATGACCCGGGCTGGTCCGATGTGCGGCGGTTCATCGA
>JADFIM010000129.1 GCA_022566725.1 Planctomycetota bacterium | reverse complement strand
CTCTCTTTACAACACGAACCGGCTGAGATCCTCGTCCTTCATGATCTCTTGGAGGCGCTGGTGCACGAACTCAGCGGTGATGGTGATCTCTTTCTCGCCCTTACCAGCCAGCTCCGGCGCGTCGAAGCTGATCTGCTCAAACACGCATTCGATGATGGTCATCAGTCGCCTCGCCCCGATATTCTCCATCCGGGAGTTGGCCTCGGCGGCGAGCTCGGCCATGGCGTCGATCGAGTCGGGGGCAAAGACGATCTTCAGCCCTTCGGTGCCCAGGAGCGCTTCCTGTTGCTTGGTCAGCGCAGCATCGGGCTCAATGAGGATGCGCTTGAAATGCTCCTTGCCCAGCGGATCAAGCTCGACGCGGATCGGGAAGCGACCTTGCAGCTCCGGCATCAGATCGCTTACCGCCGCACTATGAAATGCTCCGGCCGCGATGAATAGGATCTGGTCCGTGTGCACCACGCCGTAGCGGGTGTTGACGGCTGAACCTTCGACGATCGGCAGGAGATCGCGCTGAACCCCCTGGCGGCTGACGTCGGCTGATCCGGTCTTCGCACCGCCCGGGGCGGCGATCTTGTCCATCTCATCAAGGAAAATGATGCCGGTCTGTTCCGTGCGCTCGATCGCCTGCTCGATGGTCTTCTCGTTGTCGATGAGTTTGTCGGTCTCCTCTTCCAGCAGGATGGCCCGCGCGCGGGCGACCGTGACCCGCCGCCGATGTGATCGCTCGGGCAGAATATTCTCCAACACTGAAGCGAAGCCGGGATCAATCTGGTCCGGTCCCATCATGCCGATGATGGGAATGGCCTGCTTCTCCCGGACGGTGATCTCGATATCTCGATCCTCAAACAACCCTTCGCGCAGCTTCTCGCCCATCCGCTGACGAACATGCTCGTGCTGCTCGGCCTGGGCGGTGTCTTGCACCGTCGGGCCTCCGTCGCCGCCGGCGACGAATCGTTCGCTCGGCGTTGAGGTGGCTTCACCTAACAGCAGCGAGACCAGGCGACGCTCCACCGCCGCTTCGGCCTGCTCGCGGACCACATCCGCCTGCTCGGCTCGAACCATGCTCACGCCCAGCTCCAGCAGATCGCGGACCATCGATTCCACGTCCCGGCCGTGGTAGCCCACCTCGGTGTACTTGCTCGCCTCGACCTTGATGAACGGGGCGTTGACGAGGGCCGAGAGCCGGCGGGCGATCTCGGTCTTCCCTACGCCGGTCGGGCCGATCATGATGATGTTCTTCGGCGCGACCTCACGGGCCAGTTCGGGATCAAGCTGCCGCCGACGCCAGCGGTTGCGCACGGCGACCGCGACCGCCCGCTTGGCCTGGTCCTGGCCGATGATGTGCCGATCGAGCTCGGCGACGATCTGGCGCGGCGTGAGTTCTTTCATGGCCGAGGTATGGTAAGCGACAACGAAACAGATAGCCCGCCCCTTGCCGCGGGTCTGTAGGATGTCGTCGCATGAGCCTTCTCACCTACCAGACCGCCGGCGAATCGCACGGCCCGGCCGTGACGTGTCTGATCCACGGCCTGCCCGCGGGGTTGGCGCTGGACATCGACTTTATCAACGCCCAGCTGCGCCGTCGCCAAGGGGGGTACGGCCGCGGTCGCCGGCAGAGGATCGAATCAGATGCGGTCACGATCCTCGGCGGGGTTCGGCTGGGGCGGACCACCGGGGCGCCGCTGGTGATCCAGATTCCAAATAAGGACAACCGCCTGGACGATCTTCGACGCACGCCGCCGGTGTATCGGCCGCGCCCGGGCCATGCGGACCTCGCTGGGGCGATGAAGTGGCTGACCACCGACTGCCGCAACACGCTGGAGCGTGCCAGCGCCCGTGAGACCGCCGGGCGCACCGCCGCCGGAGCCGTCGCCGGATGCCTGCTGCGCGAGTTCGGCATCACATCGTTTGGCTTCGTTCGCGGACTGCTGGATGCGATCACCGATGTTCAGCCGAGCGAGGAGAATCTTGACCAACTGGTCGCCGATCGCGATTCGTCCGAGGTGTATTGCCCCGATACTGCGGTAAGCGAACGGATCATCGAGCACATCCGCCAGGCGAAGATCGACAAGGACACCGTCGGCGGACTGGTTGAGGCGCACGTGTTTGGCTGCCCTATCGGCCTGGGTTCCTGCGCGCATTGGGATCAGAAGCTGGACGGTCGGTTGGCCGCAGCGGTGATGAGCATTCAGGCGTTCAAGGCCGTTGAGATCGGGCTGGGAAAGGAGTGTGCGTCGCGGCGAGGTTCGCAGGTGCACGATCCGATTGAGTATGACGATGCGCGAAGCGGTCAGCCGCACCTGGGGTTTGTGCGTCCGACGAATAACGCCGGGGGGATCGAGGGCGGGATGACCAATGGCATGCCCATCGTGGTGCGCGGCACAATGAAGCCGATCAGCACGCTCCTGCAAGGTATGCCCAGTGTCGATCTCAATACCAAGCAAGCTCGACGAAGCACCTACGAGCGCTCGGATGTGTGCGCCTTGCCGGCGGCGAGCGTGGTGATGGAGAATGTCGTCGCATTCGAGATTGCACGAGCGTTTGTCGAGAAGTTCGCCGGCGACACGATGCACGAGCTACGGGCAAGCTACGACGCCTACCTCGCTTTCGCGCGTCGATTACCGCTCGAACCGCCAATAGGCGCCGCCGAAATGGAAGCGGACCAAACCGAAGCGTGAATCCAATCCCTCAGCCCCCGGCTCTGCCGGGGGGTTCTTCGCGATCAACGCCGCGGCGACGTTCTCGTCGCCCGAACGCCTACCCGTCCTCGATCAGTTCGTGTTCGGGTTGCTCGGCGGGTTCGCTGCGCTCGAAGGTGAAGGTCTTGCCCTTGTAGTCGACTTTGATGGTGTCGCCGGGGGTGAAGTCCTCGGCGAGGATGCGGGTGGCGATGGGGTTTTCCAGGCGTTGCTGGATGACACGCTTCAAGGGGCGAGCCCCGAACTGCGGGTCATAGCCTTCATCCGCCAGTGCCTTGCGGGCTGTGGTGGTCAGCTGCAGTGACAGGTCGCGATCGGCAAGCCGCTGGCACAAATGCTCCACCTGGATCTCGACGATCTGCGCAAGATCGTCTCTCGTCAGT
Organism: Planctomycetota bacterium; assembly: GCA_022566725.1. GTDB lineage: Bacteria > Planctomycetota > Phycisphaerae > Phycisphaerales > SM1A02 > JADFFQ01. The sequence continues at coordinate 4,940 of JADFIM010000129.1, read as the reverse complement.
TGGTGGAAGATGATCGTTTCGTCGATGCGGTTCAGCAGCTCCGGCCGAAGGGTCTTCTTGAGCATCTCGCGGACGTGGGCTTCGATTTCGACATCGATCGCGCCTGATGCGGCCATCTCCATGATCCCCGCCGAGCCGATGTTGGAGGTCATGGCGATGATGGTATTGCGGAAATCGACGGTTCGGCCGTGGCCATCGGTCAGCCGGCCGTCGTCGAGGATCTGCAAGAGCACGCTGCTCACATCGGGGTGGGCCTTTTCCATCTCATCGAAAAGCACTACGCAGTAGGGCCGACGCCGCACAGCTTCAGTCAGCCGGCCACCCTCCTCGTAACCGACGTACCCGGGCGGCGCGCCGATCAGCCGGGCGACCGCGTGCTGCTCCATGAACTCGCTCATGTCGATGCGGACCATGGCGTCGGCCGTATCGAAGAGGAACTCGGCCAGAGCCTTGCACAGCTCGGTCTTGCCTACGCCCGTGGGCCCGAGGAAGAGGAACGACCCGATGGGGCGAGTTGCTTCGCCCAAGCCGGCCCGATTGCGGCGCACCGCATCGCACACCGCGCCGACCGCGTCATCCTGGCCGACGAGCCGCTTGCGAATCTCATCCTCCATCTGCAGGAGCTTTTGCCGTTCGCCTTCGACCAGCTTATCTACGGGAATGCCCGTCCATTTGGCGACGACCTCCGCAATCTGCTCCGAATCGACCTCCTCTCTCACGAGCGACTTTCCCTCGGCTTGCCGCTTCGCGAGCTGTACCTCGGCCGCCTTGAGGCGCTGATCCAGATCGCGCAGCTCGCCGTACTGGATGCGTGCGGCGGCTTCGAGATCACCGCGGCGCTGGGCTTGCTCCAATTCGGTCTGCTTCCGGTCGATCTCGCCTTTGATCGATTTGATCTTGTCCAGCTCGGCCTTCTCGATCTCCCACTGGGCGCTGAGCCGGCCGCTGTGCTCATTGAACCCTGAGAGTTCCTGCTCCAGCGCTTCGAGGCGCTTCTTCGACTCGGGGTCGGACTCGAGTTTCAACGCTTCGCGTTCGATCTCCAGCTGCATGATCCTGCGGCGAAGCTCATCCAGCTCTGCGGGCATCGAGTCGTTCTCGATGCGCAGCCGCGAGGCGGCCTCGTCCAGCAGATCGATCGCCTTATCCGGCAGGAAGCGGTCGGCAATGTAACGATGGCTCAGCGTCGCGGCACTGACCAACGCGCCGTCTTGAATCCGCACGCCGTGGTGGGCTTCATAGCGACCCTTGAGCCCCCGCAGGATCGCGATGGTCTCCTCGACGGTGGGCTCGCCGACGTAGATCGGCTGAAAGCGCCGCTCGAAGGCCGCGTCGGTTTCGATGTGTTTGCGATACTCATCCAGCGTGGTGGCCCCGATGCAGCGCAGCTCGCCACGGGCCAGAGCCGGCTTGAGCATGTTGCCCGCCGAGACCGCGCCTTCCGCGGCGCCGGCCCCGATGATTGCGTGCAGCTCGTCGATAAAGAGGATGACTTTGCCTTCGGCTGCGGTGACCTCTCTCAGAACCGCTTTGAGGCGCTCCTCGAACTCGCCGCGGAACTTGGTCCCGGCAAGGAGTGAGCCGACATCCAAAGCGATCAGCCGGGACTCGCGCATCGAGCTCGGGCAGTCGCGATTGACAATCCGCAGGGCCAATCCCTCGGCGATGGCGGTCTTGCCTACACCCGGCTCCCCGATCAACACGGGATTGTTCTTTGTGCGCCGGCCGAGCACCTGCATGCATCGGCGGATTTCCTCATCACGCCCGATGACCGGATCAAGTTTGCCCTGCTGGGCCTTCTCCACCAGGTCGATGCCGTACTTCTTCAACGCCTCGAAGGTTGATTCAGCGCCCGGATCGGTGATGTGCTCCACGCCCGAGGCCTTCCGCAAGGCCGTGATACCGTCCAGCAGCCGCTTGCGGTCGAGCCCGTTGACCGTCAGCACTTCCTTGGCGTCGGATTTGATCTCAGCCAACGCCAGCAACAGGTGCTCGGTGGAGATGTAGGCGTCGTGGAGGTTCTTCGCCTCCTTCTCGGCTTCGGCGAGCACCTGCGCGGTGCTTGAGCTGGCCTGCGGCGCAACGCCTTCGCCGGTGACGGTGGGCAGACGAGTGAGCTCAGCCGAAGCGACCGCAGCGATGCTTTCGGCCTGCATGCCTGCTTTGGCGATGATCGAATGCGCGAGGCTGTTTCGATCCTCCAGCAGGGCTGCGAGGATGTGTAACGGCGTCAGCTCGGCGTGGCTCTTGGTGATCGCCAGCGACTGGGCCGCGGCGAGGGTCTCCTGGGCAAGCGTTGTCAAGCGATCCATTCGCATAGCGTGTCGTCTCCCGAAGGCGGCCTCTCGCCAACCAAGAGTCGTCTCGCAAAGGCAATGCCCAGTGGACTCTCCGCGACCGCAGCGCCGGGGCGCTTCGGGCTGTCACTCTGGCAGGCCCCCGCCCGTGCAAGCGACACGAAATGCCCTTACCCGCCCGATTTCGGATGTTGATCGACCGCATCAACCCGCCGGGCCGGTTAGGGTGGAATAATTGGGTATCGTGAACCGACCACCCCATCCAGGACGTCCAACGCTGCGCCGCCAGCTCCGGGCGGCGGCGATATTGATCATGGTTCTCGCCGCGATCGTGGGCATCGCCTACGGCGTCTATTACTTCACCGTCGGTCGGCCGCTGCTGGCGGGCGGCCACCACCACGCCTTCGGCATCGTCGACCTCGCCGACAAGCCCGTCACGCTCGAACACTCGTTCGTGTTGACCAATCGCACCAGCCGCACAATCAAGATCGAGAACATCAAGACATCATGCGGCTGCACCGTTGCTTCCCATAGCGCCGACATCCTTGAGCCCGGCGGAAGCGCCCAGATCACCGCAAAGCTGACGTTGAGCACTGACGGCCGAAAGAAGGCCCGCATCTATCTGGATTGCGGCGACCGTGGCGTAGAGGTGCTTCGTCTTGAAGCGGTTGCAAGAAGGCTGCAACGACTCCTCGCGCTGCGCGAGACTGTCATTCTGGAGCCCGGCCGTCCAGTTGAGCGAACCATTATCTACCTCGACTACGACAGCAACGACCAGCCCCCGCCGCCGAGGATCACCGCGCCGCCCGGCTTACGCGCTGAGTTCACCCAATGGACCCAAGTCAAGCGGCGCCAGCGGACCAAGGCCCTGCCCGCACGTTGGCGCGGAACCGTGCAAATCGAGCAGCTCGCCCCAACCTTGCCTGACGATACGGCGCTGATCATCCGCGTCGGCCCCGATCAGGAGCTGACCATCCCCGTCGAGCCGGTGTCCACGTCCGGCGCGCACCCATCGGGTTCGGGCGCCGCCGGCAGCGCTGCGCGCGCAGCACCTCGGAGCACCCGCGCCCCGGCGGACGGATCTTTGATTCTGAACTGTTCTTGAGGGTTGGATCGCCGATGCGCGCACAGAGAGGACCCAACGGCAGCTGCGGCGCGCGCCGGCGGGGCGAAAAGGCGCGCACAAAAGCGCATCCGATACCTTCCGGGTGCTTATCTCGCGCTAACTCAGCGCTTCCGGAGCTTATCGAAGCCCTAAAGTCGGCGATCTCGCGCGCCCCGGCGCCTCCTCAACCCACCCTGCGCGCACAACCGTGGCGACTCGGAACCCTCTCCCCTCGAGGGGAGAGGGTAGGGTGAGGGGTGAAAGAGAATCCCTCTCCGGCTGGGAGAGGACCTGGCGGTGACGGGTGAACACCGCGAGCCCGCCGCAGGCGGGTCCCCAGCCCGGGTGATGATCGCAGAGCCCTGCCCCTACAACCTGGCTCCACAAAAATGGCCGACCTGGATTCCTCCATGACGGCCGGCAGGTCCGTAGACCTGTTGCCTGCGAATGCTTGCTCTTGTGGCGAAAGGCAGCAGAGAAACACATCGATTAGGAGAGAGAGCCTGCTCGCAAGCTGTGTACACTTTACGAGATGACAACCGAGCAACATCGGAAGCTCGTGCGCCTGCTGGGGGACGATCCAGACAGAAGCAACTGCATCTTGTGGCGCAGACCATAACCCACCGGATTTGCACGATGGCGAAGATGAAGACCGCAAGAAAGCAAGCCTTGACCCGTCGTCCGGCAGAGGTGCGACTATGACCACGGCCAAGCCAAGAATCCACGAGGTCGATTTCTGCGCGCAGATGGCTGGAACAGTCAACCAACTTGTTGCACTCGACCCCACCACCTACCCCTTCACCGAAGCGCGAGTCGAGGGATACGGAACTGGCACAGGCCGGCGCAAGCGGAAGGATCTTCGCTTCTTCGACCGCCACGGAAAGCTCCTTCTCTGTGGTGAGGTGAAGCTGCCGGGAACTCCCGAGGGGCAGTCGGCCGTCAACCACAAGTTGATGACCGATGCAGCCGCAAAGGCTGACGATGCGGGCGTCCAGTACTTCTTCACCTGGAATATCAACGAGTTCGCGCTCTGGGATCGGAGCCGCTGGGACGTTCCCTGGTTGGAGCGCCGAGTCCGGCTGTGGCGGTTGAAGCGGACTTTAGCAAGCCCGGAGGATGTTGCCCGCGAGGATAACCTCAAGTTCATCAAGACCCATTTCTTGCCCGATCTGCTGCGCGACTTGGCCGACATCATCACGGGCCGCCGACGTGATTGGTACATGCCTCCGGATGATATTTTCATCCGGTCACTTGAGAGTCACTTGGACTGGCCCGTTCAGTTGGCCAGCGCCTACATCCTGGAACGTAGCAATACACACAAGGCCTTCGACCTGCGCGTTCAGCGTTGGCTGGCGGAACAGGATTGGACCTTCGTCCGCACCCCGCATGAGGAATGGACCAAGGCCGTAGACAACATGGCCAAGACGCTGGCCTATGTCTGGGCGAACCGCATCATCTTTTACCAGGCCTTGCGCGCGCGTTTCCCTGATCTCCCGCAATTGGCGCTGAAGCAGTCGATCAAGACGCCCGACGCTGCC
>JADFIM010000128.1 GCA_022566725.1 Planctomycetota bacterium | reverse complement strand
GGGAATGTTGACGATGAAATGATGGAGCGGACCGGCCGCCGGCCGTTCAGCGACTACGCTGGTTGCGCTGATGATTGGAGGTGCCCGATGACCGCAGACAAGCTGAACATCCTGTTTCTCTGCACGGGCAATATCGCTCGCAGCCTGATGGCCGAGGCGATCTCCAACCACCAGTTCGCCCAGAAGCTCCAGGCCAGCTCAGCCGGCTCACAGCCGAAGGACCGGCCCCACCCCTTGACGCTCAAGACGCTGCAAAAGTACGGCGTCAGCGTCGATGGGCTGCGGTCAAAGAGCTGGGATGAGTTCAAGGATCAATCGTTCGATTTGGTGATCACGCTCTGCGATGTCGCTCGCCAGGGGTCATGTCCGGAGTTTCCCGGCGAGCCGCGCCGGGCGCATTGGAGCCTGCCCGACCCGACGGAGGCGCCCGATACTCCCCAGAACATGTTCGAGGCGATCTACGAGGCGCTGGTTGAGGCCATCGGCCTGCTCATCTACGGGCCGAATCCGGACCTCCCTGCCCGGGCGGCCGAGGCCGGCCGGCAGCTCACCCGACGGTTCGCCCCCAGAGCAATCTGACCCGCTCGAAGCGGTTTCCGAATGGGTCGCGCCCAACGGCGAATGTTTTCGTCGTGCGCGCAGAGACCGCTATCATCCCAAGCTCGCACGAGGTCAGGCTCGTTCGCCATGCCCACGCCGACTACTGAACCCACCACGCCCATTGAGAAGCTCGATCGCGTCGGCGACCTGGCGCACCGGCCGCGGGTGCTCTTGGGGAAGATCGGGCTCGATGGCCACGACCGCGGCGTGAAGCTCATCGCCCGGGCCATGCGCGATAGCGGCATCCACGTGATCTACTCGGGGCTCTGGCAGACGCCGCGCAGCCTCGCCATCGCCGCTCGCGACGAAGATGCCGATCTGATCGCCTGCTCCATGATGAGTAACTCACACCTCGTGCTCGTGCCGAGGCTGATTGATGAGTGCGGCAAGGTCGGCCGGCCTGACATGGTCATTAACGTCGGCGGGATCATCCCCGCCGAAGATGTTCAGCCGATGCTCGACGCCGGCGTGCACCGGATCTTCCACACCGGCGCGAGCATGCACAAGATCATCGACGGCGTCCGCGAGGTCACTCGTGCCTACGGTCCGCTGGAATCCGATCATGCCGTTGCTCAATTATCACGACGGATCAGCCGGGTGCACGGCGGTTGTGATCCGACGGATGCGCCCCTGGAGCGCCCGGGTGATGTCGTCGGGCTGACCGGCTCGCCCGGGGCGGGGAAGTCCACGCTCGTGGCAGCGATGGCGGCGGAGGCGGTGCGCCGGGGCGAAAAGCTGGCGGTCGTCGCCTTCGATCCCATGAGCCCCATCACCAACGGCGCCCTGCTGGGCGATCGGCTGCGCGTCGATTTCAACGCCGTGGACGAGAACGTGTTCTACCGCAGCCTCGCGATCACCAACGAAGACTACTCCACGCTGCCGGGGATCATTGAACTGATCGGGGGGGCAGGGTTCGACAAGCTCATCATCGAGACGGTCGGGGCCGGGCAGAACGATGTGGCCATTCGCGAGCACGTCGATCGGACCGCGGTAGTGATGGTGCCCGGCATGGGTGATGCGATCCAGATGGACAAAGCGGGCATCCTGGAGATCGCCGACCTGTTCATCGTCAACAAAGCCGACTTCCCCCAGGGGCGCAAGCTCGTTCGCCAGCTCAAAGATATCGCCGGCACACGCCCGATCTACGAGACCGTCGCAACGCTTGGCAAAGGCACCGCCGAACTCCTCGACGGGCTGTTCGGCTAGGCAAGGTGGATTGGACGCAATCGGTCTGTTGTCGCGGGCCTGGCCGATCGAGTTCTGCGCGGTGGTGTCACGCGGGTTGGGCTGATGGTGATGCGGGCAAGCTGCGCAGGGCGGCGATGAACAACACGAGGAAGACAAGGTCGAGCCAGGCGAACGGCACCCAAACCGTCGGGATGTCGCCGAGGAAGAAATGTCCGAGCACCGTCGTCGCGTAGGCCAGTTTGAACAGGACGCCCATCTTGATGATGTCGCGATTGCGAGCCGGGGCCTGGGCCACAAGCCAGAAGCCGACGCCGAAGACCGCCACCACTGCTGCCCCCCATTGCACATAGCCATCGTGGTTAGGAAGCGTGATGTCGAGCCAGTTGTACACCGGCTTGAAGAAAAGGAGAGCACCAAGACCGAGGATGAGATCGTACAACGCGGCCACGATGAACAAGGGTTTGATCCAGTTGGCGGTCATTGGCTGACTCCTTGTGTACTCGAGCCCTGGCCCTGGACCGGGCCGCGGCCAGCAGGCGGCGACTCAGCGCCTGATCGCGGGCTGCGCAGCATTCGTCCGGCGGCGATCGCCAGCAACACCACACCGGCGGCGAGGAGTGCCAGGGGGAAAGCGTCGGTGGTCTTGTAAACGCCACCGAGGTGTTGCATGGTCTCGACGAGGCGTGGCTCGGCAGCGATCATCGGCGCCAGCCAGTGATTGATCAGCAGCCAGAGAATGCCGACATCCAGGCAGAGGACACCCCATAGCGTCAGTTGAAAGAAACCGCCGCCCCGGCCGAAGACCCGCAGCACGCACTCCATCATCACGATTACGGTCAACGCCAGCCCGAGGCTGATCAGGACACCAATGGGAACGACTCTGGCCAGAAGCGAGGTCTGACCGCTCAACACGCACACCACCGCCAGGCCGATGACCCAGCCAAGGAAGCCGATGGTCGTTCCGATGTATCCGGCGAGCTTGCCCTTCACGAAGTTGCCTCCATAGCCGTGGTGGGTGAAATGGCGGGATTGCGGCGGGGCGCCCGGCGTTCGCTCAATCCGTGGTCAGTGGTTTACGCTCATCGAACCGCCACAGACCGGCGGCGCGGGCCAGATACGCCGGTCTCGCGTCTTTGACGACAAATCGATGAGCAACTGCCGTGACCATGCTCGCTCAAGGGTAGGTCGCTTCGGCGCACTCGTCAGGTCTGTCGCGGCACGATGCGCGGCGATGGTTGCATGGGAGTTCTCGACCGGAGCCCGTCGAGCTGGCGTGCACGCCCCCTGGCCAGTCCGGATGCCCACTGGGCGCGATACAATGTTGATATGGCGTCGACGAACAGGTCAGACAATCTGAGAATCGATCTGCCGGTGGAAGCGCTGGCGGGCTTCTGCCGGACATGGAAGATTACCGAGTTGGCGTTGTTCGGCTCGGCCTTGCGGGATGATTTTGGCCCGGACAGCGACATCGACTTTCTGGCGACGTTCAGCCCGGAGGCGGATTGGAGTCTGCTGGATCACGCGCAGATGGAGATCGAACTGGTTGACCTGCTTGGGCGAAAAGTTGATTTACTCACCCGCCGAGCCGTCGAACACAGCCGTAACCCAATGCGCCGCCGGGAGATCCTTACCAGCGCCCGGACCATCTATGCCGCTTGACCGCGATCAACCCACCCTGCATGACATCGTTGCTGCCGGGCGGTTGATTCGGCAGTTCATTGCTGGTATGGATCGTGCGGTGTTCCTGGCCGATCCAAAGACGCAATCGGCGGTCATTCATCAACTGCTCATCATCGGCGAGGCCACCAAGCGACTGTCGGATGCCTTTCGCAGCGTACATCCGGAGATTCCCTGGCCCAAGATCGCCCGGACACGCGACATGCTCATTCATCACTACGAGGGTGTCGATCTTCATGAAGTGTGGAAGATCGCCCACGCGGACATCCCGACCCTGCTTGCCGCTCTTGAACCATTGATCACGGAGCAACCGTGACCGTCGTATATCGTCTAGACAGCGTCAGAGTCCAGCTCCTTGGTCCGATTCGCGGACCGAGCTTCTGCTTTCAATGACCGGACATGGTGGCCCGCGCAGTGGATCCTACGTCTACGTCACCCGCTCGCGAGCGAGGATCTCGAAGTCGTAGAGTGATCGCAGCTGGGCGGCGGACAGGTTTGGCAGGTCATCGAAGCGGTTGATGATCGCGGCGGGATCGTTGACCGCCAGCGAGCCGAGCATCTGCCATTTGGCGCCTAAGAGGTCCGGAAGATTCGCCGTGGTGTTGCGGGCGTGTCCGGCGGGGTACATCACCAACCCACTGTCATAGATTCGCCCATCCGTCGTGGCGATGATGAGCGAGGTGGGGATGCCATCGGGGTACTTCGCATCGTACTGCGGCCCGCCGTGGGCGAAGGTGATCTTCTCCATGAGCAGGCGCGTGGAATGATCGAAGATCGCCTGCTCGGAGTAGTCGAACGGGCTGAGCATCAGCGCTTTCCAGTACTCGTCAGTGGTGTCCTTGAGTCCACCTCGGCTTGCCCGCTTCGCGAGCTCAATCGCTTTGCGAAACGTCGTGGCGATGATGTAGACCATAGAGTGGTCGGCCGACTGGCGGGTCTGCGGGTCGCGCTTGGCCGGGTCGCCGATGATGCCAAACGCCGGTTCGTAGGCGATGATTTTGATCGACGCGATCTTCTGCGGTTCTTCCAGGAGCTGCGGGTGCTCGACGAGCAGGTTGAGCAGACCTTGCAGGGCCCCGGCCGATTGATGTTCGTACAGGCCAAGCTTGAAGTGCATGCCCATGACGGCGAAATCGCCTCCGCTATGGGTCAGCACCAGATCAAAGGGGCTGTCGCCATCAGTCGGCTCAAACTGACGCCAGATCGCTTCGGGGTTGCGGAAGATGTCAGCCGGCCCGACGAATCCTCGCATCGCCCGCTGCATCGAGAGTACGGCGACTTCGGTGCTGATCGCTGCGGAAGCGCCTTTGGAATCCGAGAGTTGGCTGCCGGACCGGATCGCCCGCCAAGGGATGTAGTGGGCGACGACCATGCCGATCGCCGATTCGATTTGCTGGGGTGTCGCGCCGAGCATGGCTCCGTAGGTCGCGGCCGAGGCGATCGCTCCATGGACGACGTGATCGATCTTGTACGACTTGAGGCTGAAGACTTCGGCGAGGCGACCGCGGATCTCATCCAGCAGCACCATGCCGCGCAGGGCATAGGCGCCGTCCCTGCCGGCGCGTTGTGCGGCCGCGACGGCGACGGGGTAGAAGTCGTTGTGGCCGAACTCGCCGGCTGAGTGGCCGAGGTTGGGGTTGTAGCCGAAGTTCGTGCCGTTGGCGTCCCACTCCCGCACCGCTGCACAGTTGGCGACGATCGCCTTCTCGGGCGCTACCCGCTTGGCGGAGCCGAGAATCGAAACACCGTCAGGCCGTTCATATTCCAGCGCTTCATTGCGCAGGACGGTCGGCGCGTTCGTGGCCATCGCGATGGCCGAGATCCCGCAAATCACACTATCGGTGAAGAACATCACCGTGCGGTCGAGGACGCTCGCAGCCGGCTCGCCGATCGTGCCGGTCATAAAGTCACAGGCGAAGCGGCCCAGTACAAGCGCCTGGTTCGACTCGCGTGGAAGGGTGATGCTTGTGCCGGTCTCCGCCGTCATCGCAAGCGAAGTGTAGTCCAAGGTACTCCCGCTTGGGGAAGGAAAGGTATCGGGAACCGCTACCGGTTGAAACGATGCTTTTTGAGCAGCTTGAATAGAGAGGATCCGCCTGGGAGGCCGCGGTGGCCTTGGCGCAAAGCGAGATCGATTGTGCTCCATCGTTCCTGCCGCGCCGGGGAGGTGTAGGCGGATGTCTTGGTGGGCCAGCGGCCCACGCGCTGGTGAAAATCATCAGCCCACTTCAGGATCTCCTTGACCGTGAGGCGTTGTCCGATTCCTTTGTACGGCTGGGCGTAGTATTTGTTGAGGAATTCGGCGAGGGACGACCGACCGCGAAGTGAGCGTGATCCTGCCCGCAGGGCCGCGTCGATGGCACTCCACAGTTCGCCAGGCTCCTCGCGGACAGGCCCGGATTTCTTTGTCGGCAGCTTTCCGGTCAGCTCGTGGTGTGCCGCTGCCCAGTTGAGAATCCGGCTGCGATCCAACGGCAATCCCTTGCGTTGGTACAGCGCCGTGCGATGTGTGGACAGCAGCTTGACCAATGATGAGCCGGCACGAAGGCCACGCCGACCGTCGGACATGGCCATGGAAATGATCAACCAGGTTTCACCAGGCGCCTCGGCCACCCGGCCCGACTGTCTTGACGGCCAGTCGCCGGTGCGTTGGTAGTAGGCATCGGCCCAGGCCAGAAGTCGTTTTGTCGTCAAGCGTGGAGGGTTGCGTGAGTCTCGCACGCGGCAATGCTTGGCGAGCAGCTTGATCAGTGATGAGCCGCCGGGAAGGCCGCGATGGCCTTGAGCCAGCGCCACGGAGAGCTTTTTCCAGTGTTCATGTGGGACGCCGCGCACAGGGCCGGCCAGGGTGTGTGGCCATCGGCTGGTGCGCTTCTGGTGTTCCTTGGCCCACTTGACAATCTGTGTCTCGGTCAAGGGTCGCCCCCAGGAATGGTAAGGCCGACCGCGATGGATCGCGAGATGCTTTCCCAACGGTGAACCGCCCCGAAGTCCGCGGCGACCGTCCAGTAAGGCAACGTTGATCTTGCTCCAGCCTTCACCGGGCGCCTCCGGCAGCGGGCCGGAATGTCGTGAGGGCCAGTTGCCCGTGCGCCGATGGTATGCGTCAGCCCATGCCAGAATCCGCTTCATCGTCAAGGGCGGCTGGTGTAGCCGGTGGCGTTTCCCGCAGCGCCGAGCGAGCAACCTGGCCAATGACGAACCACCCGCGAGGCCGCGCGAGCCCCTCTCGAGCGCGCTATTGATTGCGGTCCACGTTCCGCCGCGCCCCGGGCGTATGGGGCCGGATGTGTTCGTCGGCCATCGACCCGTCCGTTTGCGGTGCGCCTTCGCCCACGCCACGATCTGCGTTTCTGTCAACCGCGGCCCTCTTGACTTGGACGGTTGGTGGCGACGTGTTGTGGGCCGCTTGTGACGTTTCGCCCTGTTCGGCATTCCATAATGATTGGCGAGCAGTCTTGACAATGACGAACCGCCGGCTAAGCCGCGCGAGCCTTTTCTCAGCGCCATATCAACACGTTGCCATGTCTCACCGTGCCCACCGGATATGCGGCCGGAGGTGAGTCTTGGCCATTGCCCCGTGCGCTTGCGGTGCGCGTTGGCCCACCCGAGAATGTGTTTGTCGATGAGGGGCCGTCCCTTGGGCCTATACGGCCGGTCGCGATACTTCGCCAGCAGCCTGGTCAGCCTCCAACCGCGTGGAAGCCTTCGACGCCCAAAGCACAGGGAGTAGTCGATCGTTGCCCAGTTTTCATCGGGAGCGTCATGCACCCGGCCGGATTGCGCCGTCGGCCAACCACCCGTCCGTGCACGATGGGCGTCTGCCCAGGCGAGGATTTGTTTGAAGCTCAACGGTGCCAGGTCCATCCGATTCCGTACGCCTCGGTGCTTGTCCAGTAGTTTCGCCAGCGACGAACCGCCCCGAAGCCCCCGCATGCCTCTTCGCAGGTACGTGTCAATCTTCAGCCAGTCTTCGCCTGGGGCTCGATGCAGGGGGCCGGTGTGTTGTCGCGGCCACTGACGACTGCGCCTATGGTGCTCATCCACCCATTTGAGAATCTGATTGACGGTCAATCGCGGCAGACCCTTCGGATTGCGCTTCCCGCGCTTCTTCGCAAGCAACTGCGCCAATGAAGAACCGCCCGCAAGCCCGCGGAACCCGCGCTGCAAGCCGGAGTTGATCTGACTCCACGTTGTGCCGTTTCCGCCAAGCACAGGTCCGGATCTACTGCTCGGCCATTTTCCCCTGCGCCGATGGTGTGCATCGGCCCAGGCCAGAATCTGAGTGATCGTCAATCGAGTTTGCTTCGCTTGCATGCCGTGCGTGTCGAGCTCGGTGTGGGGACTGTACGATCGCCCGCCTGAACACGACGGCGAGTCAGTCGGCGCTCAGATGCTCCAGCACGTGATCCACTTCGGCTGGGCTACCCATAAGGACGCTCGTGCGCTGGTGAAGTCCCGTCGGCTGAACCTCGAGAATGCGCTGTTTTTCCGCCAACGCCTTACCGCCTGCCTGCTCGACGATCATCGCCATCGGATTCGCCTCGTACATCAATCGCAGCTTGCCTTGCGGATGCGCCTTTGTCGGCGGATACATG
>JADFIM010000127.1 GCA_022566725.1 Planctomycetota bacterium | reverse complement strand
TGGGGCAGACGGTCGCGGTGAGTGTGTACGAGCTGCTGCCCGGCGACGCGGATTCAACCATGATTGAGCTGACGACACAGGCGGTTGAGGCGTTCGCCCGCCGCGATTACCCGGCCAGTGCAGCCGCGTGGAGACGGCTCACGGACACGTTCGGCCCAAGCAAGCTGGCCGAGTTCTATTTGCTGGCGATCGCCGATCCCGCCTTGGTGGTCAACGGCGCGCTGCGCCTGTACCAGAAGTGACACGCGCATCGTTTGATTCATATCTGCGCTAATCCGAATCGGTATGAGCCCTTCTTTGCGCTACTGTCCGGTGCGCTTGATGATGATTGCCGTACGGTCGTCGCTGGCCGGTCTTGCGTCGGTGAATTCGTTGACAGCGTCCCTGACCGCCTCCATGATCTGCCGCGGCGACCGGTGGTGATGCACGGAGAGAAGGTCGATCACCCGCTCGGCGCCGAACTGCCTGCCCTCACGGTCCACGGCTTCGAAAATGCCATCGGAGATAACAGCGAAGATGTCCCCGGGTCGCATGGCAATCGGTCGGGCGATCTCGACGTCTAAATCGCTCAAGATGCCGAACGGCGGCGCGTCCGACTCAAGCTTGTCGAACGTGTCGCGGGCAGCGTCGTACCGCAGCAGCGGCGCCTGACCAGCGCTGAAACTCCTCAAGGTATGGTCCGTCGCGTTCAGTTCGCCAAGCCAGGCGGTGACGAATCGTCCGGGCGGCAGGTCATCACACAGTTGTTTATTCATGTGATGGACGATCTGCGATAACCCTGCCCCGATCCGGACGGCCATCCGAAGCATCGCCCGCACCTGGGTGACCGACAGGGCCGGCCCGATCCCGTGGCCGGCGGCGTCGGCCAGCAGCAGCACCGCTCGGTTGGCGTCCCTTGCCGAGGCAAGATTCGGCGCGTCTGTGGTGTCCGCGTGATATCCAATAACGTCGTAGGCGTCGCCCCCGGTCTCCTCGGCCGGTTCACTCCAGGCGTCGATGTCGAACCCGGCCAGTGCCGGCAAGCACTTTGGAAAGGTGCTTTGCTGAATGCTGCGAGCCAGTTGCAGATCGCGCTGCAGCTTCTCGCGCACGAGCTGGTCCTCGATCAGCCGGCCGCGCTTGATCGCGACCGCGGCGTGTGACGCCAGGGCGGCCGCGATCTGTTCATCTTCTGCGGCGAACGCCCGGCCGCGCTTGTTCAGCACCTGGGCCACCCCAATCAGTTCGCCGTCATACGCCAGCAACGGAACCGTGAGGATTGACCTGGTGCGAAAGCCCGTGCGCTTGTCGATTTCGGGATTGAAGCGGTCATCAGCGTAGGCGTCCGGCACGTTGATGATCCGCCGTTCTTGTGCGCACTGGCCGGCCAGGCCGAAGTCGCAGGGAATTCTGATCTCGTCGATGGCCGACGGGCCGTCGCCTGTGTCGTCCGGTGGGATCGAGGCGGACCCGGCCTTGCCCAGACCGTGGGCGACGGTCGAGAACAACTCTCTGCCTGCGGGATCGTATTCGAAGACCGTGGCCCGCTCGGCGTCGAGCGTGTCGCGCATTGCGTTGACGATCACCGCGAGGATGTCAGTGACATTCGCCGACGCACTCAGATGCTGGGCGACCTCGAGCATTCGCTGGAGGATGTCATGACGAAGTGTGCGCTGTTGATCGGCCATCGTACAAACGCTTCGGGCCCCAAGGCCGGCAGCGACGCCCAGGCGCCGGGAGAAGTGTATCGACATCACACTCGCTGCACCGAGCAAGCCCTGCGGCAGGACAATCGGTTGGCTCCGTCGGCCGGACCCCAGTGGGTGCGCTTAGAGCAGGTCGTGCGGAACTTTCGTTGGTTATGATTGGGGCGGCATGGGTCGCACGCGTGCGAATCTGCGATTGTTTGTAGCGGTGTATCCGCCGCCGGAGATCGCTCGCGCGCTTCTTGGGACCTTGGGCGGTCTCCAGCTTCCGCCGCATCGCCTTGTGGGATCCGATCAGGTGCATCTGACACTGCACTTCATCGGCGACACGCTCGTGACAGGGCTGGAAGCAGCGATCGAAACGGTGCAGCGGTCGGCCGGTGGATTGCCTCCGTTTGAGCTTTTGCCGCGTCGGGTGATCTCGCTGCCGCAACGGGGTCGAGCGCGGCTGGTTGCTGCCGAGACGGATAGCCCGCCGACGTTGATCGAGCTGCAGCGCCGATTGGCGACGCGCCTGGCTCGTCAGCCGAGGCGGACGCCCAGCGATCGGTTCCGCCCGCATCTGACATTGTGCCGGTTCAAAGCCCCCGCGGCGATCCCGGCCGTCGATCTATCTATCGCCGTCCCTTCGTTTGCGGTGCCTCGAATTGTGCTGATGCGAAGTACACTAGCCTCGGACGGCGCGCAGCATGATGAAGTGGCGTCGTGTCCGCTCGTTGCGGTCTAGCCCGGAATATTCACCGCACAGAAGCAAGGCCGGCGCGCTTGGGCCCGTGGAGAGATTGATTGTCGGGTCCGGAACGTTCAACGGCCGATCATCGTCACACCGACGCCTTCAGCGCTTGGCTGGGTTTGAAGCCGACGGTCCTTGATGCTTTGATCGTCATGGGTTCGCCTGTGGCGGGATTGCGACCGGTGCGGGCTGGGCGGTTCCTCTTGGAGAACGTTCCAAAGCCGACGATGGTCACGGCATCATCCTCTTTTATTCCTTGTCTGATGGACTTGATGACCGCATCGATCGCGCGATTGGCGGTGGCTTTGGATCCGCCGAGCTCGGAAGCGACAGCTTCGATGAGTTGGCCCTTGTTCATGGATCAAACTCCTGTAGCTTGGGTGTTGCTCGATACGACAGCCGCGCCGGCCATCCGGGTTGGCCCCTCAAGGCGCCGGCCACGACTGTACCTCCCCCCGATGCGCTGTCAATACCAATTTCTCCGGATTGACATGTCCCGAAGCCGCTGTGGCGGGCGGATCGTGTCAATCGCTCGTCTTGGCCCAGCAAGTGCGCCGCTGGGTCTTGATCACACCCCGCCAACGCCGACCACGCACGACCGGAGGTCCATATGACCGTCGCCGATATTGTCGTTCAGACCGAGCATCTGGCCCGGGAGGCGTCCACGTGGCTCGCCGGACGATGCAAGCTCATCGTATGTGCGTACGACGACCCGACATTCGCCGACGTTCTTGCCGGCGCCGCGGGGCTTGTGGTGCGCACATACACCGAGGTAGATGAAAAGCTTCTGAGGGCGGGAACGAAACTGAGGGTGGTCGGCCGGGCGGGTGCGGGACTGGACAATATCGATCTTGGGGCGTGTCGAGTCCGGGGGATCGAGGTCGTGTATACGCCTGATGCCAACACCCAAGCTGTTGTGGAATATGTGGTGGGCCTGCTGGCAGACGTCCTTCGGCCGAAGATCACGCTGAGCACGCCGGTGGACCGGGGTCAGTGGAAACAGCTGCGAGCGGAGACCCTCGGCAGGCGACAGATGAGCGAGCTGACACTGGGGATTCTGGGGCTGGGACGGGTCGGCAAGCGCCTGGCCGAGGTCGCACGGGCCATCGGGTGCCGCGTCCTCTTCAACGATCTGCTGGAAATCCCGCCCGGCCAGCGGTTCGGGGCGGAGCCGGCGCCGGTGGATCGGCTCTTTGCGCAAAGTGACGTGGTGAGCATTCACATCGACGGGCGGGCGAGCAATCAGCATTTTGTTGGGGCTGAGCTCCTGGGCCGTATGAAGTCGGATGTGATCCTGATCAACACCAGCCGTGGATTTGTTGTGGATAGCGTGGCGCTGGCCGCATTCCTGCGCGAGCATCCCCAGGCCCAGGCCCTGCTGGATGTCCACGACCGCGAGCCGTTTGACGCGGCCTATCCGCTGTTGGGATTGCCCAATGCCCGGCTGTACCCGCACCTGGCCAGCCGTACCGAGCGCGCGATGCTGAACATGAGCTGGGTCGTCAAAGACGTCGCCGCTGTGTTGGAGGGTCGCGAACCACAGTTCCCCGCGCCGAGCGATGAGTCAACAGCCGATGAAGACAGCGAGTCGCAGAATCCCTCTTAGCCGTAATGCCATGCGACGGCCAGAAAAGCTGCGAACAGGCTAATAGTTGCCAGCCAGATGATCAGCGCGCCGCGCCATCGTTTCATATCGGGGCGCCCCCAGAACCGTCGCCGAACGGCCGCCAGTATGCATACTTCTGCACCGAACACGGCGATGCCGGCTGCAAACCAAACAAGAGACCACCACTCAAAGAATACCGCACCAGGCTCGATCAACTCAACGAAGATGCCAAAGCCCAACAGGCAAACAAAGAAGCCAAGCGGGAGCGCCCCGGCCAACATTGTCAGGAGCCAGGGGCCGAGCTTGAGATCGGTTGAGCCGACGCGAAGGTCGAGCTTCGCCCCGCATTCCGGGCAGTTGGTCGATGCGATCGCACGCAGGTTGTAGCCGCAAACCGGGCAGGGGAGATCGCGCTCGGCCAGCAGAGCCTTGAGCAGTTCAGCCTCCGATTCATCGTTGTCGGCTGGGGACATCGCTCGTTACTCCCGGTGTGGCGGTGTGCGCCGCAGGCTTTGGTATTATCCACATTCCAGCGTTTGGAGTAGCCGCAGGCTGATCCGCAATCGTCCATTCAATTCGTACAAGGCCACGCTATGGACTTTGACATCCAACTCGTCCACGCCCGGGAGATCCTCGATTCGCGTGGCAACCCGACCGTGGAATGCGAGGTGGCGCTGGCCGGCGGGGCGACGGGACGAGCAGCGGTGCCTTCCGGGGCCAGCACCGGCGAGAACGAAGCGGTCGAGCTGCGAGACGGCGACAAGGACCGCTACCTCGGCAAGGGCGTGCTCAACGCCGTCGCCTGCGTCAACGGGACGATTCGCTCCAACTTGATCGGTCTCGACGCCCGCGATCAGGAGATGATCGACGGTCTGCTGCTGGAATTGGACGCGACGGCGAACAAGGCCCGCCTCGGGGCCAACGCGATCCTCAGCGTCTCCCTGGCCGTCGCACATGCTGCGGCCGATGCGACCAACCAGCCGCTGTACCGCTATCTCGGCGGCGACGCGGCGAAGACGATGCCCGTGCCGATGTTCAACATCCTCAACGGCGGCAAGCACGCCGACAACACCGTGGACTTCCAGGAGTTCATGATCCAGCCGTGGCGCTTCGACAGTTTCGCAGAGGCGCTGCGGGCCGGGGTGGAGGTCTACCACAGCCTCAAACGCGTCCTGCAAGATCTCGGCCTCTCAACCGCAGTGGGCGACGAGGGCGGCTTCGCGCCGCATCTCAAAGACAATGAAGACGCGCTTCGCCTCATCGAGCAGGCGGTCGAACAAGCCGGCTACTCACTCGGCGGGCAGATCGCCATCGCCCTCGACCCGGCGACAAGCGAGCTGGCCAATGAAGCAAAGTCCAGAGGCAAGGAAGGCTACTGTTTCTTCAAGTCCGATCCTGATCGTATCGCCAGCACCGACGAGCTGATCGATCTCTGGGCTGACTGGTGCGACCGTTACCCGATCCGCTCGATCGAGGACGGCCTGGCTGAGGACGATTGGGAAGGCTGGGCGAAGCTGACCCAACGGCTGGGGGATCGCGTCCAACTGGTGGGCGACGATCTGTTCGTCACGAACCGTACGTTCATTCAGCGCGGCCTGGATGAACGTTGCGCCAACGCCGTTCTGATCAAGGTCAATCAGATCGGCACGCTCACCGAAACGCTCGCCGCGGTCGATCTGGCGATGAGGAACCGCTACGCAGCGGTGATCAGTCATCGCTCCGGCGAGACCGAGGACGCCACGATCGCCGACATCGCCGTGGCCACCAACTGCGGGCAGATCAAGAGCGGCGCGCCATGCCGGTCCGACCGCAACGCGAAGTACAACCAACTGCTGCGCATCGCCGAGGACCTGGGCGATCGCGCAGAGTTCGGCGGGTCCGTTTTTATGACGAGGTAAACGGCAGCCTCGTTGCCATGGCGCTTGCCCGCGCGGGAATGCTCATAGGGGACCTCACAATATGATCATCCGAAAGGTTGCAAAGCTGCTTCGCGGTAAGGCGACGCCAGCGCAGATCATCCTTGCCAGCGTGCTGGGATCGATGCTCGGGTTCATCCCCGGCTTTGGGCGGGGGCCCGGCCTGGTTGTCGCGATTGTTCTTCTCCTGGTCATACTCAATGCAAACCTGTTCATCGCGACGATCACGGCTTTCGTGGCCAAGGCGCTTTCGGTCGTGCTCATGCCGGTCTCCTTTATCCTCGGTCGCGCGTTGCTTGATGGCCCGATGCAGGGCGCGTTCAAGGCGATGATCAACGCGCCGGTCCTGGCGCTGTTCGGCTTTGAGTACTACGCCACGACCGGCGGGCTCGTCGTCGGCTTGATTGTCGGCCTCGGGCTCGGCGCCGGTGTGTCCCGGTCGATTACGAGTTTTCGTAGGAAGATGACCGCGCTGGAGGAGGGCTCACCGCGATTCGTGCAGCTGTCTCGCACCTGGTGGGCACGATGTCTGATCTTTGTGCTCGTGGGGCGCGGGCACGGCAAGCAGACGTATCAGCAACTCGTGCAGCGCAAGATCGGCAATCCGATCCGACCCGTGGGCGTCGTCCTTGCCCTTGTCGTCGTCGTGTTCTTCGGCGTGATGTACCAGTTCGCAAGCGGCCCGATCGTTACGGCTGTTCTGAAGCGCGGCTTGGAGCGTGCGAACGGCGCCACAGTTGATATCGGGCAGGTCGACCTTGATCTCGCCGCCGGCCGGCTCACGGTCATCGATTTTGCGATGGCGGACCCGAACGACCTGGAGACGGACCTGCTTCGTGCCCGGCGTGTCGAGGCGGACGTGAGCACGGCGGACCTTCTTCGCAAGCGGTTCGCCATGGATCGAATCGTCTTTGTAGACGCGTCCCACGGCCAGAAGCGGTGTTTTCCCGGCCGGCTGGTGGGCTCACCGTTGAAGGTTCGCCCCCCTAGCGAAGACCTGCAGATTCCAATGCCAAGCGGAAAGACGCTACAGGAGTATCTCCGCCAGGCCGAATCCTGGAAGCAGCGCCTGGCCCAGGTTCGCCGTTGGCTGGGGCGCATTGCGGGCCCCCAAGACCAGGGGACCGATGATCCCGCTCAGAAGGCGACGCTGCGCGACCGCCTGGCCGGGCAGGTTCAACGGCTGGGGTACGCCCGCACCAAGGCGGATCACCTGATTGACGGTGCGCCGACGTTCGTGGTGTATGAACTTGTTGCAGACAAAGTGCGCACGTCGCACCTTGAAGGCGAAACACTGACGATTCACGGTGAGAACCTCTCAACCCACCCGTTTCTGCTGGCCGAGCCGCCTCGCGCCCGGATCGAATCAAGCGGGGGCACGCTTCGGGCCAGCGTCGGATTCGCCGGCTCAGAAGGTGGCGCGAACAACATTGCCTTCAGATATCGCGGCCTTGCGACAGACACTTTCGCCGGACAGTTGGCGGTCACGGGCGCGCCGCCGATCCAAGGCGGGACGATCGACGTCGATGCCCACGGCCGTTGGAGCCGAGACGCGGGCGGCTGGATTGAGCTGCCAATGACCGTGACGCTGCACCACTGCACGCTGTCGCTGGCCGGGATGGAACCGATGACCTTGGATGAACTGGTTATTCCGATTGAAGTGCGTGGCCCGCTGGATGATCCGCGGATCACGCTGGACGACAACGCTCTGGCCGATGCGCTGGTTGATGCCGGGGCGTCCGAGCTGGCCAAGCGTTTCCAGGACGAGGTAGGAAGCGTGCTCGATAAAGCGCTGGGAGACCTTCCGGGGGGGATTGGTGAGGATGCACCAGACCTCACCGACGCGCTGAAGAAGGGTCTCGGCGACGTGCTCGGTGGCCGCAAGGATGAGCGACGAGAGCGCGATCCGTAGCGCGCGTCGCACGGCCGGCCTATGTGATTGCTCCGCCCGGCGTCGAGACTGCCGTGCATCGGCGTTGTGAGGGGGCTGATGATGCCGGCGCTCGCAGCCGATAACCGGATCTCCGCTCCTTCCGTTGATGCATCGTTGGGTGTCGCTCTGATTCCATTGGCGGGCCCTGGCGTGGGGCTGCTCTTGGCAGGTCTGACAATGCAGTCTGGGCGCTTCAACACAAGGGCGAAACCGAAG
>JADFIM010000126.1 GCA_022566725.1 Planctomycetota bacterium | reverse complement strand
CTACAAAGAAACGATCCATTTCACCAATCGGTTCGTCGCCATCTCCAACGGTCGACTCGGGATCGGCATCGTCGGCGGTCTCAGCGATTGCGACCTGTTGTTCTTCAGCGGAAACCGGAGCATTGTCGTCCGCCGCAAGCGCATCCTCATTTTCTGCGCTCGGCGAGTTTGCCTCCAGGGGCGACTCGACCTGTTGCTCGGTCGCCCCGGATATTCTTGATAAGTAGATCGAGGCGAAGTTTAGTGAGCCACCTGTCAGCACCGACAACACGAGCGCTCCCGCGGCGAGCCATAGCATCACTTTGGGGCGAATGTTGCGTAGGAGAAGCAGTAGGATCGCGACAAACGAATAGATGAACAGAATGTCGCCGTACCAGAGCAACAGCCCGTGCATCGCTCCCATCGCCATGAGTAAGAACGTTCGGCGCAGATAGAGTCCCACGAAGGGCCTGTTGCGTTTCGCAGCTCGGCTCATCTGAATGACGAGGCCCATTCCGAACAGCAGCGAGAATATCGATACAAACTTGAACTCGAAGAACGCCTTAACAATCGAGTGTGCAACGCGGTCGGCCGCCGTTTCGTCGCCCATCCCCTGTCCAATCGCGTTCATCAACGGCATCGAGAAAAAGGCGATGTTGACCATGAAGATGCCGAAGATCGCGAAGCCGCGCAGCACATCGAGTGTGACAATGCGCTGCGGCTCCTGGACGGGTCCGAGCGGTCGAGGGCTGACGGCGGGTGGCGGTGGCTCGGTCGGCGGGGTCAAGGCGCCGGCCGTCTGCCCGGCTTGGTTATCTGGGTCCAGCTCGTTGTTCACGTCACACCTGCTCCTCGTGTTGAACGGCCGTGTGTCCCATGAGTCGGAAACCGTCTCTAACGATTCAACATCCACGCAAGAATCGAGGGTGTATCTGAGAGGTCGTCCACAAGCAAATCGGGCTCGTGCGCGGCAAGTTCGCTTGCACAACACATCCCCGTTGCGACCGCCAGGCAACGACATCCGCTCGCCTTGGCGCAATCGATGTCATGGAGTGTATCGCCGACAATCAGAACGTCTCGGGGCTCAATAGGATGGCCGTATTTCGCTGCGTACTGCGTCATGGCCAGGCACGGCAGCTCGCGCCGATGGGCTCCATCGATACCCCAGACGGCAATGGTGAACACATCCGGATCGAGTCCAGCCGCCTTGATCTTCATTCGCCCAGTCTCGGGATAGTTGCCGGTCAACAGCCCCACCGTCACCTGATCAAGTTCAGCCAGGGCGTTCAAGAGTCGCGCCACGCCCGGCAAGAGGGTGACCGTTTGGTCTGCCCGCAGCCGCGCGGCGAAATGACGAGCATAAGCGGCGCGAAAACGATCGTGATGCGCGTCAGGGTCAGCTAGGCCGTTCGCTTTGGCCGCATCAGCCCAGATCAACGGGTCAATGCGGCCGGCGATCTCCACGCCATCGAAGGTGAACGTGTCGCCGAAGAGCTCCCGCGCCGCATCGAGCATGGCTCTGGAGCCCGCGCGTTGTGTGAGCAGTAGCGTGCCGTCGATGTCGAACAGGATGAGCACGGCACGATAATAGCCTCGCCCGGCAGGGCGAGGGGTTGGCCACTCGTTGGGCGACAGGTACCCTGATGTTCGATGAGCGAACGATCCTCTCTACCTAGAGATGACGACGGGGATCTCGACCCACAAGAGGATCCCGAGGCAATACCGGTATGCCTGGGCTGTTTGACCCCGTTCGACCGGCTGCAACACTATTGCGGCCACTGCGGAACGGTCGTCGGGCAGTTCACGCCGTACATCCCCTACCTGAACATTCCCTTTAACTACAGCCTCTACGACAGGATGTGGACAAGGCTGTGGTATCCGCAGGGCGAGTCGGTAGCGCGCCGCAAGGTTTACGTGATCATGCTCATCGTCCTGGCCTTCGTTCACATCCCGTTCTGGATACTGCTCCTGGGCATTCCATTATGGTGGCGGTATCGTCGGAAACATCCGCCGCCGGGGTACTGTGCCTCGTGTGGCTACGACCTGCGCGGCGGGCCACACGAGCGCTGCCCGGAATGTGGAGCATCATTGACCGGCGAGGTATCCGCGGGCTTCCGCCGCGCGGCTATTGACCACGATGACCCGTAGCGCGCCTCCACAATAGCCTCGCCCGGCAGGGCGAGGGGTTGGCGCTGAACTACGCCATGACGCTCACCGCAGCGCGGATGTTCTTCGCCGTGTCGGTCAGATCGGTCGCCGCCCTAGGGCGTGTCGCCCGCCTGGCGGATCATCTTCACGACGTCCAGTGCGATCGCATTGGGAATGGGAATCGTGAGATTGTACTGGGCAATCTTCCATCCGCCGTCGCTCTTGACAAGCACCCCCGTGCCGCGACATTCGCCGTACTTGTCGTTGTGAAGCGCTTCGTCGAACCACGCCGTATTGTGATCACCGTCGAGAAAGACGTGGCGCTGACGAACGTGGTAGGTCCAGCCGGTCCCAGTATCGAAGCGACGTTGGGCGTAGGCGCGGAACTCCTCGATCGGCCAGCGTTCGGTGGCATCCGTACCGAAAAAGACCCCATCTGGCGCAAAGAGATCGAAGTAGCGCTTGCCCTGGGCCTTCGAGGCGGCCTCGTGGAGATCGTCGAGAACGCGGGCCACGGCGTCGGTGTCCTCCTCGGCTCTTGGCCCGGTTGTCATCACGGCTACAAGAGGGATGGAAGCGCCGAGCGCGATGATGAGGTATCTGATCATTGTCTAGCTCCCTGGGCAATGAATGCAACCGCGCGCCTCCGCAATAGCCTCGCCCGGAAGGGCGAGGGGTTGGCGCTGAACTACGCCGTGACGCTCACCGCAGCGCAGACCTTCTTCGCCGCGTCGGTGAGGTCGGTCGCTGCAACCATCGAGGGGATTTCGTTGCGGGCCTCGTCAAGAATCCGCCGTGCTTCCTCGACGTTGGTCCCCTCCAGGCGCACGACCAACGGCACCGTGAAGCCGACTTCCTTGGCGGCGGTGACGATGGCTCGGGCAATCATGTCGCACTGCATGATGCCGCCGAAGATATTGACCAACACGCCCTGGACCTTCTCGTCGGAGAGGATGATCCGAAAGGCCTCGGTGACGGCCTCATCGGTGGCGCTCCCGCCGACATCGAGGAAGTTGGCCGGGTCGCCCCCGTGCAGCTTGATAATGTCCATGGTGCTCATGGCCAGCCCGGCCCCGTTGACCAGGCAGCCGATGTTGCCTCCCAGAGCCACGTAGCTCAGCCCGAACGTGTTGGCTCGCAGCTCCGCGGGGTTCTCTTCAGCCGGGTCGAACATCTCGGCGATGCGCTTGCGGCGGAACAGCGCGTTGTCATCGATGTTGACCTTGGCATCGATGGCGATGACCTGGCCGTCAGGATGTTCGCCGCTGGGCGATGTCACCACCAGCGGGTTGATCTCGACCAGGCTGGCATCGGTGTCGAGCAAGAGCTTCGCGAGCTTGAGCATGATGCTGACCGCCTGGGAGACCTGCTTGCCCCCAAGGCCGAGCCGAAAGGCCAGCTCCCGGGCCTGATACGGCTGAAGCCCGATCAGTGGGTGCAGTTGCATCTTGTGAATCGCCTCGGGGCTGCGCTCGGCCACGGCCTCGATCTCCACTCCGCCCTCAGCCGAGGCGATCATCGTGTTGGTGTCGTGGGCGCGATCGACGGTAATCGCCAGGTAGTACTCTTTGGCGATGTCCACGCCTGCGACAACCAGCAATCGCTTGACCTCGAGCCCTGCGGTCGGGGTCTGAGGCGACACCATTCGGTTGGAGAGCATGAACTTCGCGGCTTCGCGGGCTTGCTCGGCGGTCCTGACGAGCTTGACGAACCCGGCCTTACCTCGCCCACCGGCGTGAACCTGTGCCTTGATCACGACGCTGGTCGCGCCGGAGTCAAGAAGCTCCTTCGCCTGGGCCTCCGCTTCGTCAACCGTCTGAACCATGGCCCCGCGAGGAACCGGGATCCCCGACTCGGCAAGCAACTCGCGGGCCTGATACTCGTGGATCTTCATTGGAGCAGGAGTCAGGATTCAGGGGTCAGGGATCAGGGGGTCGTGGGTTAGCAAGAAGAAGATAACACGAAGCGAGCCGGCTTGTCCTTGCTGATCCCTGACTCCTGACCCCTGCTCCTCACATCTCTCGATATTCGTCGATCAAGGCCTTGACCTCGTAGGGCTTGGGAATGTCCCACACTTCGATTTCGATATCGTCCTGGCCGGCGCTGGAGATGCCGATGTATCCAACCTTCAACAGCCGCTGAAGCAACGACTGCTTGATCTCCACGTTGCGGACATGGTCGTGCAGCACTTCAGAGGTGTATCGGCGGATGATGCCTTCGCGGCGGATGATCCGCTTGTTGGAGATTGTCAGCTTCACCCACAGACGCGCCGTGATATACCAGATGACCCACCACATCGCCGCGGCCAGAATCATCAGCAGGCCCACCCACACCAACCAGCTCCAGAGGCGGTCGTTGAGAGGGGTCGCCACCGCCAGGACCGCTCCCCCCGCAAACAGCCCGGTCATCAAGAGGTATCGAAAGGGATGGGCCCGAAACATCGCCGGGCGTATGACACAGATGTCCTGTTCCGGGGCGGCATCTGGCGGCTGCTCCTTCTCTTGCGAGGTCTCGGCCGACGGCACGCGATTCACGTCGCCGCAATGCGGGCAAGGCGCCTTGCCCCCGGCTTGCTTGGGGGAAACCTCGAACAACTCCTCGCAGTTGTCGCACTCGATTTCTATCACGCGCCCAACCCTCGGGCCGCACCACCGGCCGACCACATCACTGTACCAACTCCCAGGCAGCAGCGGTCTATCGTAAAAGGTGCTGACCTCTCCAGGCCTGTGGCACAAGCGCGCCCTCAATCCGCCGCGCCGCCAGCAACCGCAGTTGGGCTCGCCTCAGCGGCCCGGCTTGGTCGAACGCAAGCGGCATACCCAGCCCAAATGAACAGCAGCCCAACAAACTCGCCGACATAAAGGGCCTCGACCATATCCGCTTTGGCCATCACGCCGCCGACGCCCGGCAACATCGCCCCAAACGCGATCAGGCCGTTGCCCACCGCCCGCGCCCCCCCTGCGGTCTTACCCGCAAATCGAACTGCGCTGAGGATCGCCCCGCCGATGAGAAACAGTGCTGCGTACCCGTTGATCAACGGCGTCATTGCCCGCACCCACTGCCAGGCAAGAATCCGTCCGCTCGGACGGTAGGTTTCAAGAGCCTCGATGTTGACCGGCGAAAGCAAGACCAGGACAGCCATCAGGAGTATGTAAGGAACCGTCAGCGCGGTGAGGAGATGGGCGGTCCTGCGCCGCAGAAGCAGATAGACGGTCCCTTGCGCCAACGGATACCCGCCAAGGAGCGCCCCTGCAATGTACCACGCCTTGGTCAGGGCGACGCTGTTGCCGGCAAGCGTGATGGCGCTCTCCAACCCAGTCCCCAGCCCGTAGGTGAAGATGCCCCCGGCCCACCACAGCAGATGCGGGCCGCTTCGCCGCAGCGCATACCGGCGCACGAGCACGACGAAGAACACCGCCGACAAAACGGTAGTCACGATCGGCAGGTAGTGAACCGGCTCGGGTTGGACGACCGCCAGCATCAGCGTTTCACTCGCCAAAAGGTAGCGTCAGTGCGCTGGTGCCGTGACCGAAGCGCACAGAGTAAATCGTTTCATTGCGGCTCCAGGACCCAATCCGGGCGCGTCGCCTGGTCGGCCCAGTACCGCATGTCTTTGAGCTGCCGCTTGGTGAGCATGTCCACGTGGCTGTCCAGGAAGGCGCTGACCACGCTTCCGCCATAGCGTGGCGACAGATAACCGTAGTGAGCAGGCAGGTCCCCCGCGTCGAACTCGTCTGACCAGCGATAGCTCGTGAAATAGGGCGAACGGATGTAGAAGTTTCCCTCCAAGATGCCGCCGCCTAGTGTTTGGAATGTGTCAATGCCGCGGGCCGACGCGAACACGATGAGCCACTGAGGCCTCCGCGCTTCGCTCAACTTCGTGATGTAGAACCGGCCGAACGTCTGGTGAAACTGGCTCTCGGGCGGGAGAAAGCCTCCCTCGTTCTGGTCGCCGCCGATCCAGGTGGTGTTCAGTCCCAGCGAGGGGAAGAGGCTGACCGCGTATTGATAGAGCCCCGGCTCTTCGTACTCCAACCGCTCGAGCAATTCTTCGTTCTCATTGGTGTACATTCCCCGGAAGTTGTAATCGAGGTACGGCGCCAGCCGCCAGGGATACCTCGCCGACGGAGGCCACTCAATGGGATCTCCCGAAGCGTCCCACGCTTCCATCTGCTGCCAGTACCCCGGTAGCACCGCTCCGTTGTGGACGTTGGCGTAGGCGTTGTACGCCACCATCAACTGCCGGGCGGCAGACATCTCGACGGTCCGTTCGCCGGACTTCTTGACCGCTTGAAGCGTTGGCAGCAGCAGACCGAGCAGCAGGGCGATGACGCCGATCACCACCAGCGTCTCAATGAGCGTGAACGCCCTGAAAGCTGTCACACGCCGCTGAGCGTTCACCGCCAGCACATCGCAAGTCTTGTCCTGGCTCATCGGGCTCATCGGGCACCATACCGTGGTGGCTGCGGAGTTGACGGCACCCAGCAGAGCGCTACTGTATCCCATAGGCAACTGAGCCTCAAGTGCTGGCACGGCCCCTGAGAGGAGAAGAGTGGTCCTTGCCGGAAACCAGTTTCATACCCGCCAACTGGCGACCCGTAGGCACGCCAAGGAATCAGCCGTGCTGCTGATCCGCAGCCACCACAGCCGCCGACTCGGCGCCGCCTGGCTGGCCGTGATCGGCCTTTCTATTCCGGCCGGCGCTGATGTAATCGACGTGAGCTTCGACGAGCCGACGCTCGATCGTTGGATGTACCCGTTCAACGCCAATCCGGGGTTCCAGTGGTTCGCATCGGTCTTCGGGGCGCTGACGGATGAAGGGTTCGACCCGAACTTTGATAACCGCGACGGGCAGATGCTCATCGGGTTCGACACCTCACCGTTCGTTGGGCCAGGCCTTGGACCGGACGCCTACACGATCACCTCCGCCACCGTCAACCTCACCGTCATGACCGATGAGTCCTTTGCGTACGACCCGACGGTTGACCCTTACACCAGCTGGCTGCCGACGGGCGATCCGGATTTCGAGCCCGACCGCGACGCCGGCCGGCCGGTCGAACTCTTCGGCGCCGGCTTCCGGTACGGCTGGTCCGCCCACACCTTCCCGGAGGATGGTCCGTACTGTGATGGGTGCAGTTGCTTCCCTCCCAATTCCTGCAAATATCAACGCAGCGTCTACCCCACCGATTCCAACCCGACCTGCGAGGATCACGACATCTCGAACAACATCGATGAGCGGTTCGATCCACTGCCCTTCGGTATCGGCTCCAACGACCAGTTGATGCAAGGCGACCCGGTGCCGATCGACACCGAGCTGACGTTCGAGATCGACGTCACTGATCCCTGCGTGCAGGCGTATTTGCAGCAGGCGCTGGATGAAGGGATGCTCGACTTGGTGGTCGCGTCGATCTTCCCCGCCGTAAAGCAGCAGGAAGGGTCGTTCCCGAAGTTCTACACCAAGGAGAACCCGCTGGTGAAGTTCGAGATCGTCAGCGGTGCGCGACTCGACATGACCGTCGAGGTCGATGACACGCCCGGTCCGCTGGGCGACCTCGACGGCGATGGAACCGTCGGCATCCTCGACCTGCTCATTCTCCTAAGCCAGTGGGGACCCTGTCCGCCGAAGGGGCAATGCCCGGCCGATCTGAACGACGACGGCAGTGTCGGCATCCTCGACCTGCTCATTCTTCTGGCCAACTGGGGATAACACCGCCTGGGGGATACCAAGCGAACCACGTACCGTCACGACCGCCCACATCCCGCCAAGAGAAGAGAGGAGAGCCGACATGTCGCTTGATCACCGAAACGTCCGGTCCTGCGCTGTGCTTGCGCTGCTCGGCGTGCTGAGTAGCCACAGTTCAGCCGCTATCGTGCCCTTCACCGAAGATTTCGACAACGACGCCGCCAACTGGTTCGATACCACCGGAATGAACCTGCTTGATTGGCTCCCGGCGGGCGGTCCCGACGG
>JADFIM010000007.1 GCA_022566725.1 Planctomycetota bacterium | reverse complement strand
ACGCCATCCGCGCCCGCCCGGCGACGACGCTCGCGGTCACGATGGAGTGCGCCGGCAACGGGCGCGCGCTGCTCACCTTCGTTGAGCGGATGAACCTCAAACGCCGCCACCACGCCGCGACGCGTCACCACGGCGTGCAACTTGTAGCCGCGTCCCATCCCGCTCATGGCCCGACCGGGTTTGGCATCCGGATCCTTGCTCGCGCCACCCACACGAACGGCCGTCCATCCACCGCGGCGTCACGATCCAGCGGACCGAACTGCTGCAAAAGGGGCTCGTTCAACCGACGCAACGCCTCACGCAATTCCGGTCGACGCCATCGACGTGACAGTGTGGTCTGATCCGGCAGATCGTGTGGCCGAAGCCTATCTGGCCAGTGTGTGGGCTCACAGGCCCACGAGAAGGGGCCATCCTTGACAATGGCCCACAGGCCCACGAGCACAATGGTGTGGGTGTCGTACACCACACGATCACGTCGATTCGCAATGCGTGACACCACTACACGCAACTTGTGAAAAAGACCGTCCTCCATGACGAGTCTCCTTGGAGAGCAACCGCAAAGAGACCTGCATGGAGTGCGCTGCACAAACGCGCAACCTAACATGCGTCTAACGGCGTATAATGTTGGTCAGGGAGAGGTGGGTAGACCGCTTGCTGACGCGCGCGGCTCGTCACGGATAGCGTAACCCGCAATCTCAAATGCTCATCGCTTCCGTCACGTCAGCGGAGTAAGGCGGCGCAGGTGCCGGCCGTAGTCGATCGTCCGGATCACGACCTCTTTCATCGACTCCTTGACGATGAGGTGGTCGCCGTTGATCAGCGTGATCGTCGTGTCGGGGTTCTCCTCGATGGTGCGGATGAGATCCGCGTTCACGACCATCGGTTTATTGTTGAGCCGGGTGACAGTGATCATGAGGAAGGGGTTACGGGTTAGGGGTTAGCGGCCGAGGAGCAGAAGCTGATCGATCAATTCGTCGGTCATGGTGATGATCCGGCTGGCGGCGGTGTAGCCGGTCGAGGCCAGGATCATGTTGATGAACTCCTGAGACAGATCGACGTTTGACAGCTCCAACGCGCCGCCGACGAGCCGGCCGGTGCCGAACTCCAACGGCTGGGTGATCAGGGCGGTGCCCGAGTTGGGGCCGACGCGGAAAAGGTTGTTCCCAGCGTCCACCAGCCCCTCGGAGTTGGAGAACTTCGCCAGAGCAACCTGCCCGATGGTGCGGGTCAGGCCGTTGGTGAACGACCCGGACATGATGCCGTCTTCACCGATGGAGAATGCGCTAAGGGTGCCGATCGGCGACCCGTCCTGAAACACGGCCGCAAGACTGCTGGTGGTATCCGTCAGGGCCGTAATCGCGTCGGTACCGGTATCAAAGTTCATCGTCACGGTCAACGGACTGGTGGCTCCATTTGCCCGGATCATCGAGAACGCCAGGTTGGTGGCCGAAAGGAATCGTCCGTTGGTGTCAAACTGGACCACGCCCAAGCCCACCACACGATCCAGGCTGTCGTTGTCGGCGGATTCGGCGAGGTACTCCCAGGTGGATCCCACCCCCGCCGTGGTGCCCTGGAGCACGAAGGTCAGATCCACGGTGAGAGGCGAGCCGAGCGAGTCAAAGACGATGAAGCTGGTGCGAACCGACTCACCGTCGGCTTGGCCGGACTTGGACATCACAAACGGCTGGCTGATCGCAGTGCCGGCATACCCCGGGGGATAGGTCACGGTCAGGTCGGCGGTCTCGATGTCAAGATCCTGAACCGTCCCTTCGTTGCCGGAGATGGTGATGACGCCGGCGGCAAAGGAGATGCCGCCGCCGAGGGTCTGGCCGCTGATCGTGCTCCCGTCGAGGCCGAGCACATTGTCGAGGAAGTCGATGAAATCCTGCAGGGTAGCGCCGAAATCGTCCACGCCGGTCACCGCGGTGGCGGAGAATGCAAAGGAGTGATCGCCGAGATCCTTGCCACCTTTTTCGAGGCCGCGGATGGTCACGACCGCGCCTTCGCCACCGTCGATCGCCAGGAACGACCCGCCGGCCCCATCGTCGATAAACAGATCGTTGCCGGCCACGGTCAGGTCGTAGGCGGCCGTTGCAAGCAGCGTCAGGAGCGCAGGGTCGGTGTAGAACGCGCGATTGGTGTGCGTGGAGCCGGTGGTGGCCACCACCCCGGATGGATTGAGGTTGCCGTTGAACGTTACGTTGCGGGTGGCCTCGGCCAGGGTCAGCGTACCCACCGGTATGTTCAGCTCGACCAGGTTGCCGTCGATGATATTAAACTGGTCGTCCACGGCGAAGCCCATCACTTTCCCGCCGGAGATATTGACCAGATCGTTGGCCTCATTGCGCTGAAAGGCGCCGGCACGGGTGAAGAACCGCTCGCCCGCCGCCTCCACGATGAAGAGCCCGTCGCCTTCGATCGCCACATCGGTGGATACCCCGGTGGCGCTGATCGACCCGTTGTTGAAGTTGCGCTGCGTGCCGGCGATCGAGACGCCCAGACCGACCTGCCCGGGGTTGGTTCCGCCGCTGGATTCGCTCGGGGCCGTGCCCAGCGAGAAGTTTCGGCTGAACGTCGGCGCGAAAACCATTCGGTTGGACTTGAACGCGATCGTATTGATGTTGGCGATGTTGTTGCCGATCACGTCAAGCCGGCGGGCATTGGAGGCAAGTCCGGAAAGACCGGTAAACAAGGCAGTCGTGGAAGCCATCGGGTGTCTCCTTGAATCTAGTCAGCAGTCGATTGATCGTGGGGTATCGAGTCGGCGGCGGATTCGCGGGCGCGCCCGGCGGCCTCGATCTGTTGCGCGACGGCGGGAGGCGCGATGCCCTCAGGCAGCACGAGCCGGGCATCGTCGCGCTCCTCGTCGTCGGCCGCGACGTACACCGCCGCGTCAATATTGACCACGCGCGACGACGGGTCGGCCGACAGCTGGGCAGTCAACGCGCGGTTGGGCACATCCAGGATCAGGCCGCGTCCGTCAATGAGCATCAGCGCCTGCCTCGCCCCGGATGCCTCGGCCAGATCCGCGGCCGCCGCCAGACGCGCCATCTGCTGTTCGTCGAGCTTCTCGGTCGCCCCAGAGGCATCCGTCACCGCCCGGCCGCTGTGCACCGATCCTTGCGACACCAGCTTCAGCAGCTCATCGAACCCCTGATCCTCCAACGGCGCATGGGGCCGCGCGGCGGGGCCGAGGGCGACGCCCGGTCGAACCACCGGCTCCAATTGCTTCAGAAGATGCGTCGGGTCTACAGCCATCATCAGCTCACCAGCCTTGGCGCGACATGCGCTACTGTTGCAGCGTCAAGGCGCGGATTCCCCCGTCATGTCATGAATCGTCTCCACCGAATTGATCGGCACCTGCCAGCCGTTATCCAGCTCGAGGTTGACGCTATCGCCGTGTCGCACGACCGAGACGACAATGCCCGAGACGCGCTGGTTGTCGGCAGTCAACCCATCGACAAACTTGCCGATGAGGTTTGCGGCCGCGCCAAGCTGGTTCTGAAAGACCAGTGCATCCAGCCGGCTGACCAGCTTGATATCCGACTCGATCGAACGAATGGAGTTCAGTTGGTCCAGCAGCGCGCCAGAATCGTTGGGTGAAAATGGATCCTGATTGGACAGCTCGGCGAAGATGATGCGAATGAAGTCTTCGGTCTTCATCTCGCTGAACCGGCTGGGCGCATCAGCTCGAAGCGCCGCATCTGCTGGGCCTAAAGCGGGAATATGGGTCATCGTGAATCAACTCCTGCCGCGGGTTGTCGAGAGGCCGGGAGATCGAACGCCTCGACCTCGTGGTCGATCTGGGAGACGAATTGATAGCTCGACGGCTCACCGTTGTCATCGCGTCGGCCGCGACTCCGGCCCTCGCCCGCGTCGCTGTGATGGCGCGAAGACTGCGACTGTTCGTCGGCGGCCTCTTGACGCGTGGCCTGTGTGTTGGTCGTTTGCATGAGGTGCACGGTGAGCCGCTCAACGGTCAGGCCGTTCGCTTCCAACGCCGAGCGAAGCACGGCCAGGGATTGCTCAAGCAAGGCGTGTGCCTGGGGCGTTGCCGCGTGGAATTGCGCCGTCACCACCCCCCGAGCGATCGTCATCTGGACGCGGAGATCACCGAGCTGAGGCGGCTGAAGCCGCATGGTCATTATCCCTCCGCGCTGGTTGAGCATCGCACCCAATCCGCGCATGACCCCCGCGGTGAAACGATCGCCGTCGACAAGCGCTTGGCTCGACGCCAGCCCGCCGTCGGCGGGTAGCGCTCCAAGGCCCTGCGCGGTCGTGGCGGTCGCAGACGAGCCGGGCGAGAACTGGGCATGGGTCATCGCCATCACTTCAGCGGTCGGCGCCTGCCCGGTGGCATTCTCGAGGTGCACGGCTGCCTGCACCTGCATCGCCCGCCCAATAGCGGCGGTGCGCGGCGGAGCCGCATCATCGCGATTGGCCAACCACCTTGTGGAACCCTGGCCGGTTCGCCCCTGCGCCTCGCCATCGTTGCGGTCACCTGCCCCACTAGGCGCCGGGTCAGCAACCAAGCCGGACGGTTGCAACGGCTTGGGCTGCCCATCCGTGTGTACGGAGGCCGGGCCCGACGGCGGGCCTCCGCCGCGCATCGGGAGCAACCGACCAGCGTCCTCGCCTTGGCGTCGATCTGAATCGACCGCGGATTGAACGCTCTGCTGATCGCCGATCGTGATCGGTCCAGGTGCGAGTGATTGCTCAGACACCTCCGGGCGGGCGCTGGCGCCAGTGCCGACTGTTTGGCCCACTTCTTCGATCGTCGGTGCGGCAACGAAATTCGTTGAGAGCGACCCCGTCGGCCCAGCAGCGTCCGCAGCAGCGGATGAGCCGTTCGGCAATCCTTGCGCATTCGGAGCCGCCGTTTGCGCCGGACCATTAGCGGCGCGCGATGGATGAGTGTCGCTGACGAGACCAAACGGGCGGGCCGCAGCAGGCTGATCGCTGGGGGACCGGCCCTCGGCAGATGCTTCCGCTTCGGCCTCTAGCGGCGCCTCCAACGGTTTGCTGGACTGCGATTTCGCGGTCGAGCCCGCGCGCAAGTGGCCACGGTCGGCCTTCAACGCCTGCGCAAATGATTCCTGGGCTGGTACCGGAACACCTCGCTTGGCGGGCGAGGATGGAGCACTTCGTGTATGGGCAGGGGCAGCACTATTCAGCGCTAGCGATGGTGTTGGCATCACGAGAGCCCTCAGGAACGTCGGCGTCCAAGCCGAACGTCCTCAAGCGCTCTAGCAATTCCGTTGCCAACCGGTTCTCTTCGTCTGTCTTGAACTGCGCCAGCAGCTTCCCCGCGGCCCGCTGGTTCATTTCATTGAGATAGGCCACCGCCTGGCTGATCTTGCCTGAATCAACCAACTCGACGATCTTTGTTTTCGCCAGCTTGGGCGGCAGTGCTTCCAGCAATTTGACTGCTTTGGTGAATTGGGTATCGGCTCGCCGCTTCCGCTCGGCTTCGATGCTCTGCAGCCAACTGCGGCGCTCGGCGTCGACTTGGGCTTGTAGCTCATCGGCCTGCTGGGCGGCGATGGCAAGCTGCTGCACGAGCTGTTTCTTGACATCGTCAAGCCGGCGCATCGACCGATCAGCTTCTTGCTGAGTTTCGGCGATGAGCTGGAGCCGGGCGCGGCTGGACAGATCGGGGTGGTCCCTGCGGAACTGCTGCTCCTGCTGCTGCCGCTGGGCCTCGGCCTCCTGGGCGGCGAGCTCGGCGGCAGCCTGGGCCTGCGGCACGGTCATGGCGAACATCGCCTGGATGTCTTGGAGGCGCGCCGAATCCAGGCGGTCAGTATGCCACAGCCAGCCGATGAACATGGCGATCGCCAGCAGATGGACAACGGCGAGAAAACTGAAGACGTTCCAGGCGGTTCTCATGATTGGACCTCCCAACAGGGGACCCCGACGGCGATTGGCGGCGATTGCGTACGCCGGGCTGCGGCGAAACCGGCCAACTCATCCAGCGCCGCGGTCTCGGCTTTGTTCTCGGCGGCCTTGAACTGCGCGAAGCGTCGATCCCGAAGCAGCTCCATGGCCCGGCGGCGCTTCGCGGCTTCAATCAACTGGGCCCTGGCCAAATCCAGACGCCGATGCACCCCGGCCAGCTGCAGCACGATCTGCTGAGCTTTGCGGACCACATGCAGCGAGGCGTTGGCGGCAAGACGTAGGGTGGGCATGTCGATGGCTCCCGTCAATGCTGTGCGCAGTCCTTGCTTGCCTTGGGTGATGCCAAGTTGATGGCGGCGAAGCGTGCCTTGGAGGTGAATCCTCTCGCGTTCGAGCCCGGCCATGGTGCGCTGGTGCTGCTGCTCAGCGCGCAGCCGTACTCTCAATAGAGGTTCAAGAGCAAAGACGAACCGTGCCATGCGTATCACTTACCTCAGCTTGGGTCCAATAGAGCCGTGCATTGCGGACGGGCCGCTGGGCGAGCGGCGGCAACAAAATAAACACCCCTAGGAGGTTGCCCGCGAAGGAGACGGCGGGCCGGTGGCCGCGGCGATCTTGTCGTACTCGTGCTTGGCCGCTTCCGCCAGCTCCACCAGCGCGCGACAGGTTTTCGGATACTCAGCCTTCTCGCCAATTTCCTGTCGCAGGAACTCGTCGATCTTCGGTTTCAAGGTGATGGCGACGTCACAATCGGCGTTCGACCCTCGCGCATAGGCGCCGATGTTGATCAACTCCTCCGCCTCGGCGTAGGCAGCCAGAAGTTTGAGAATCACCCGGCGGGCCAATCGGTGCGGCTCATCGCACACGATGTCCGCGACCCGGGAGATCGACTCAAGCATGTCGGCGGCGGGGTAGTGACCGCGAGCGGCCAGCCGCCGGGAGAGCGACAGATGCCCGTCAAGCACGCCGCGAGCGGCATCGGACACCGGCTCGGTCAGATCGTCGCCCTCGACCAGGACGCTATAGAAGCCGGTGATTGATCCACGGCCTTCGATCGCCCCAGCCCGCTCAAGAAGCTTGGGCAGCATGGCAAAGACCGACGGGGTGTACCCTTTGGTGGCCGGCTGCTCCCCGATGGTCAGGCCGATCTGGCGCTGGGCCTGCGCGAGACGGGTCAACGAATCCATCAAGAGCACAACGTCGGCGCCTTGGTCGCGGAAATGTTCGGCGACGGTACAGGCGACCAAGCTGGCCCGAACACGCAGCAGCGGCGATTCATCGCCGGTGGCGACGACCATGACCGATCGGGCAAGCCCTTCGGGTCCCAAGGTCTGGTCGATGAACTCTCGCACCTCTCGTCCCCGCTCGCCGACCAGCGCGATGACGCTGAGGTCGGCAACGGTGTTCTGAGCGATGGTGGCGATGAGCGTGGACTTCCCAACGCCGGGCCCGGAGAAGATGCCCACGCGCTGTCCTTTGCCGATGGTGATCATCGCATCGATCACGCGAACGCCGGTCGGCAGGGGTTGATCGATACGGCGACGGCATAGGGCGCCGGTCGGCGGAGGATCAATCGAGCGGGCGACAACATCGCTTAGCGGCCGACCTCCGTCGATCGGCCGGCCGAGGCCGTCGATCACCCGGCCCCTCAGCGAGTCGCCGACTGCGACGGTTCGGCCGGTGCCTGCGGTGGGCTCGGAGACCACTTGCGCCCCGGGAGCAATCCCGTCGTTGGAACCGAAGAGCATGACGATGCTGCGCGAGCCGTCGAATCCGATCACTTCGCCACCCAGATCGCGCTGCCGCGGCAGGTGGACGGAGGAATCCGGCAAACGCACAAGCGACCCCACGGGAAGGAGCAGGTCGTCCACGAACAGCGCCAATCCACGCACGGCCGCCACTGTGCCAGCAACCTCCGGAGCCTGCAACCTTCGCAGCGTGTGAATTTGTGCGCCCAGGACGGTCATGCAGCAGCCGACTCCTCAGACTTCTCCTGTGGTGCTGAGGCCAGAATCGTGGCCACGATGCGGTCAATCTGGCGTTCGATAGTGGCGTCGATACGGCCCTTGCCCGTGGCGACAATGCAACCGCCGCGGCTTACTGTCGCTTCTTCGCGAACGTCAATGTGCGCGCACCGACTCAGCCTTTGAAGCATATCGGGAAGCACCGACTCAACCATCGGGCGGTCCTCGGGGTTGATCGAGACGGTCACGGCGGTCGGCTCGGCCAAGAGCGCCAATGCCTCGGCCAGTTGATCGGTGACGACAGTAGGATCGGCCTCGATGGTTCGGTGGGTGATTTTGGTTCCCATGGCCAGCGCGAACTCGAGGACGTCCTCGCGGGCGGCATCGAGCATGGCGTTGCGGTCCGACTCCCATCGCTGGGCTGCTTCCGTCCACGAGGTGATGAGATCGCCAATCTGAGTCTTGAATTGGCCGACGGCTTCTTCGCGGCCTTGAGGCGACCTTGCTCACGTCCTTCGGCCAGTCCTTGTTCTTTGCCTTCGGCGTGGCCGCGCTGGGCGGCTTGGGCAACAAGCTCCTGCGCTTCGGCCCGGCTGTGCTCGACGATGCGCTGCGCTTCGGCGCGGGCCTGCTCAAGCACGCGCTCGGCTTGGCGGTTCAGATCACCTAGATCCAGGACAGCGCCTTGTCTGACAAGCCCCGCGGCTTCCGTGTTCTTGATCAAGGCCATGGATGAGGGTCTCCGGGCCGACGCGTGGTCAGACGATGACATCCTTTTCACCGCGTCCGGCAATGATGATCTCACCGGCATCCTCCAGGCGGCGGGCAATGTCCACGATGCGTTGCTGGGCCGCCTCGACATCGCTCAGCCGGACGGGCCCCATGTACTCCATATCTTCCTTGATAAGCTCGGCGGCGCGGGCGGACATGTTCGAGTAGACCTTCTCTTTGAGCTCATCACTGCCGGTCTTCAGCGCCAGGCACAGCTCTTCGTTGTCCACTTCCTTCAAGATCGCTTGGATGCCCTTATCATCGACCTTCAGAATGTCCTCGAAGATGAACATGAGCCGGCGGATTTCCTCCACGAGGTCCGGGTCCTCCGATTCGACACCATCAATGATCGATTTCTCAGTGCTGCGGTCGCAGAGGTTCAGGATTTCGGCAACGGTGGCCACGCCGCCGACCTTCTCCACGGCGTGCACGAGCACGTTGGACAGGCGGGACTCCAACCCGGCTTCGACCTCTCGAATGACCTCGGGACTTGTCTGTTCCATGTTTGCCACGCGGCGAACCACCTCGATCTGCTTCTCAGCAGGCAGGCCCACAAGAATCTCCGAAGCCTTGTGATGAGACAGATGGCTGATGATCAGCGCGATGGTCTGCGGGTGCTCGTCCTGAATGAACGTCAACAGGTTCTCGCTTTCGGCCTTTTGGAGGAAGGAGAACGGCGTTCGTTGCACCTGATTCTGGATCTGCTGGATGACCCTGTCCGCGAGCTTGGTATCCAGCGAATCCTTCAGGAGTGCCTTGGCGTAATCCAGGCCGCCCTCCTTCATGTACAGCGAGGCCATGCGGAGCGTATAGAACTCCTCGACCACCCGCTCAGAGAGATCGGCAGGCACTTCGCCCAGCGAGGCCAGAGTCCGGGTGACTTCCTCGACCTGCTCGGTCGAAAGCTGCTTGAGCAACGCCCCGGCAACCTCGTGGGGGAGGCTCAGCAGAATGATCGCCGCCTTGACGACTCCATCCAGCTCGTCCACGTTGGTGGATAGTTTTTGTCCGGGATAGAAAGGCATGTCTGCGGCAGGTCTTAGGCCTCAACTCTGATCCATCGGCGGAGGAGGC
This sequence comes from Planctomycetota bacterium, assembly GCA_022566725.1. Lineage (GTDB taxonomy): Bacteria > Planctomycetota > Phycisphaerae > Phycisphaerales > SM1A02 > JADFFQ01. The sequence continues at coordinate 17,882 of JADFIM010000007.1, read as the reverse complement.
CGGCCGCTTCATCAGGATTCTTATTCACCATGTCGCTGATCTGATCGAGCATTTGTTGGCGGCGCAGCGCATCGTCGTCCAGCTCCACGCCTTCCAGCGCCAGGGCCGACTCGTCCGCCTCGCCGACGATGTCACCGTGGTCTGACTCCAGGGTGGGCGGGATGCCCGCAACATCGGCCGGCGCAGGCAGCTCCGCTCGGGCGCCCGCTTTGCGCACCATCATGAACATCATGGCCAAGCTGATCAACGCCAGCCCGCCGAGCCCAACGTACTTCACCAGATTGCCGCCAACCGGGCCGCCGCTCCAGCCGCCGGCCTGCGACTCAACTCCCGGGGGGATCTGCAGGGCAGGCTGACCGAGGTCGGTAATCATGCTCACTACCACCGTGCCCGGCGTGGCATCGTCAAATGCGGCCGTGTCGATGAGCGGCTCGACGTCCGTCTTGATCCGTGCTGTCTCGGCCTTGACGATCATCTGGAGGGCCGCGTCGTCCGGGACCGCCTCCGGATCGCCCTGGTCCAGTCGATACTTGCTGAGGAAGTAGGACCGCGGCACGCCAATGACCGCGTTGATCTTCAGCGCGTACCCCTTGGGATCGGTAATGTGCCTGGCGTCGCGAGGGAAGACTGACTGCATCGTTTCCTCACTGCGCTCATCAGACATCTGCGAGCCTCGCCCGCCACCCGGGGCGATGGCGACGCCGGCGTTGGTTTGAACGCCGGGCACTCCGCCTGCAACCGGCTCCGATGAGGCGATGGTGCGCGAGCCCGAACTCAATGGCCCGACCTTGGGATCCTCGAAGGAGTCGGTCCGCTGCTCAACTTGCGTGGTGTTCACCATCGCGTTGACGGCGATTCGCACACCCGCGATGTAGTCCAACGCATTCTCGATCGTCGCCCGGACGTCTTGCTCCACCGCCCGCTTGATTTCGAGGTTCTTCGTCGACGTGAGGAGATCTTCGTGGCGCGCCTGGTGCGGCCGGCCGGTCTTGCCATTGATCACCCTGACGTCTTGGGTCTTGAGCCCGGCGTGCGATCCAGCTACCAGCTCGGCGATCGCCTCAACCTGGGTCTGGCTCAACTCGCCGGTTCGCGGCTCAACAAACACCGAGGCTGAGGGGGAAATGTGACTTTGGCCGAAGCCGGGTCGGTCCGGCTGGTCGATCACGACCGTCGCGCGCTCGATGCCTCGGAACCTGCTGATCATCGCCGACAGCACGTTCATCTTGGCGACCAGCCAACGCTTGCGATGTTGGTCTCTTGTGAGAAACGGACTGTCCTGCTCGATCAACGAATCAAAGTTGATCTGTTCACCGCTGATCACGGCATGATCGGTAAGCTGAGCCAGGATGGTGTACTTCTGCTCAGCCGGGACCATCAACCGGTTGTCGCGCTGCTCGTATGGAATGCCGGCTGCTTCCATATAGCTCAGCGCCGCGGCACGGGTACCCGCGTTGAGGTTGATGGGCAGAGGCAGCATCGACGGCCGGCCGGCATACTGCGCGACGAGGAACAATGACAACGCGAGAATGACCATCAGCGAACCGATCAAGAGCTTCGCTGTCGTGGGAAGCCCGCCCAGTTGCTTCCCGATCGCCTCAAACGTTCTCTGCAATGCCTGCATTGATCGGCCTCCATGCCATACCGTCGGCGGCGCCGCTCTCCGAGCGGCGGATATACTCCTTCGCCCATCCGCTCACCCGGCCATCCTAGCCCAGGCGGCGACCGGCTCAGGTGTCGCCAGATCACACGCGCAACTGTTTCACCTCTTCATAGGCATCCATCACCTTGTTGCGCACCTGCAGCAGGAGCCGAAAGGCGGTGTCCGCCTTCTGCGTGGCGATCATCACGCTCTCCAGATCATCGCGGCGGCCTGCCGCAAGGTCCTCGATCGCTTCGGTGGCGTCACGCTGCAACTGGTTCACCTTCTCAATCTGCTCCTGCAACTGCTCCTTGAAGCCGGGGCCCTGCTGAGAATCTCGGCCAAGGCCGGGCACGGCCGGCAGCGGCCGGTTGAGTGCTCCGCTCGTTGAAATCAGTCCAAGGGGGTCGGTCATGGTGTAGGAAGGAGTCAGGAGTTAGGGGTTAGGGTGTCAAAAACTCAAGCCTCAATTCTCACGCCGCTTCACGCAAGAATCTGAAGGGCAACGCTGATCATCGACTTCGTGGCCTCAATGGCGGTAATGTTCGCTTCGTACGCTCGCAACGCCTCCAGCGCGTTCATCTGCTCCAGCACCGAGTCAACATTCGGATACTCGACGTATCCATCGGTATCCGCAAACGGCGAGCCCGGCTGGTACTTGGGCGTGAGCCGGCCCTGGTCAATCTGAATCGACGCGACGTGCACGCCTTGCGCTGATCCGCGAGCGGGATCGCCCGTGGCAAACACAACGAAGCGCCGCCGATACGGCTCATACTCGTCCCGGGCATTGAGGAGTGAATACTGATTTGAAATGTTTGCGGCGATCACGGTCAGTCGCGTTCGCTGGGCGACCAGGGCTGAGGTTGAGATGTCCAGAGCGCCGTACATGGAAGAAGGAGTCAGGGGTCAGGAGCTAGGGGTTCGGTATCGGGCCGGTTTGCCGCCGCTCGAAAGGCGGCGCGAGGAGTCTAAATGCGCTCTCGGATTGCGGTGTTGATGATATCGAAGCGGCTGCGAAGTAGGTCAACCGCCAGGCGAAAGGTCATGAAGTTCTCGGCGAGGTCCTGCATGGTTCGTTCGAGGTCGCGGTCGTTGCCGTCATGGAACAGGATGTTGGCGCCGATCGGCTCCGGATGAAGCGTTACGCCGATTCGATCGAACTCGACTTGCGGTGAATCCTCAAGGATCAACCGGCCGCCGGCCATGCCATGCCTCTCGCGACGAGCGTCAACAGCCTCGCCCAATTGTTCTTGAAATGCACGGACCGAAACATCTACGGGTCGGAACCCCGGCGTATCGAGGTTGGCAATGTTATTGACGATCACCCGATGCCGCTGGCCGGCGAACTCGAGCAGCCGCTGCAAGACGGGAATGGCGCCTGCGTTGATTAAGCCGTCGATCATCGACCGGACCTCCGACAACGAGCTCCGCTGCAACAGCATCTGCAAACCGCGGACCGTGGATCAACTGCCGCCCTCCCTACGCCCCAGCGACATTCGACAGCGCAGGAGCTGCGCGGCCGGCAGGATCTGCGCACCGGATCACAGTGATTCGGAGACAATGTGCTGCTCCTTCCATTTCTTGAGCTTCAGGCCAAGCGTCCGAACTCCAATACCCAGGGCCGCAGCGCTGCGCTGTCGATGCCCACGGTTATGCGTCAGGGTGGCGATGATCGTCTCCCGTTCCACATCGTCCAGGGTGAGTTTGCCGTCGCAGACAACTCCGTCACATGGTGGCGACTCGCCCAAGAGAGGCCCGACCTCGATCATCGCGCTCGGCCGCCGGGTCGCAGTTGGCAGCGGGCTCAACCAAGACTCGATGAGCGTCGCCTTGACCACCTCATCTGAGGTGAGCACGGCGGCCCGCTCGCAGATGTTCTGCACTTCGCGGATGTTGCCCGGCCAGGGATAGCGCCGCATCAGCTCGAGGGCTTGGGGCTCAAACGACTTGGCGGGCTTGCCTTCACGCTCGGCCACCTGCTTCAAGAAGTGCCCGGCCAACTGTTGCAGTTCCTCGGTAATCTGCCGCAGCGGCGGCATGGCTACGGGCAGGACGTTGAGTCGGAAAAACAGGTCCTGACGGAACGTCCCGCGGATAATCTCGGCCGGCAGGTCGCGATTGGTGGTGGCGATGACGCGCACATCCACCGTACGGCTGGTGCTGGACCCGACCCGCTCAAAGGTGCGCTCCTGCAAGACGCGCAGGAGCTTGGCCTGAATGGCGGGTGAGATCTCGCTGATTTCATCGAGCAGGAGCGTCCCGCCGTCGGCCAGCTCGAATCGGCCTTTGCGAAGTTTGTCCGCCCCGGTGAAGGCCCCCTTTTCGTGGCCGAAGAGCTCCGACTCCAGCAGGCTGGTGGACAGGGCCGCACAGTTGATGGGCAGAAACGGCATGCCGGCACGCGGACTGGCCTGATGAATCCACCGGGCGGCCACTTCCTTGCCCGTGCCCGATTCACCGCTGATGAGCACCGTCCCGTGGCTGTCGGCAATTCGTCCGAGGCGCTCCTTCAGTTGGCGCATCGTTGGTCCGTCGCCGATCATGGCGTGGGTCTGCTGGGCGTGGCGGGCCCCGGCCGGGGCGGCGGCAGCGCGCAGAAGCTGGTTCTCCTTCAACAGCCGCCCGTGCTCCAGCGCCCGTTTGACCGTCACCAGCAGCTCATCGCCGGTGAACGGCTTGGTGAGATAGTCAAACGCACCGTTCTTCATAGCCGCCACCGCCGTCTCCACCGTCCCGTAGGCGGTCATGAAAATCACGGGCAGTTGGTCGTCGTGACTGCGAACCTCCTTGAGAAGCTCCAGCCCGGTCATCTGAGGCATCTGGAGATCGGTGATCAGCACATCGAAGGCGCGTTGGGCGATCTTCTCCAAAGCGGCGGAAGCCCCGGCGGCGGCGACAACACTGTGACCTTGGCGGACCAACATCGTGGCCACGCTGTCCCGCATCATTTCCTTATCATCGACGACGAGAATTCTGCTCATGCCTCGGTCTCCGTGGTAGGACCATCCACAACAACGCCAACGCCGTGCGACGAGGAGCCGACGGCCTCAAGCCGGCCGCCCGGGTGCTTCGGTGGGCCGTTGGGCCCGACGGGCCTGGGTGGAAGGCACAATTCCACCAACGCCCCACCTTCGGGGCGGTTGGAAACGGTCACGTGCCCGCCATGCGCATCCACTGTACGGTGCACGATCGCCAGCCCCAATCCCGTGCCGGTCTTGCGAGTGGTAAAGAACGGATTGAACATGCGGTCGAGAACCTGCGGCGTGATACCCGGCCCGGTGTCGGTGACGGCAAACACGATGCGCAGTGCCCGGCGGCCATCGGGACATCGCCGACGCTCGCGCATTGCGCCCAGCCGAAGCTCGCGGCGATCAGCGGTGGATTCGACCATGGCCTCCACGGCGTTTCGAATCACGTTACCCAGCGATTGAACGAGCAAGCTCGGGTCGGCTTCGAGCCGGCATGAAGCGCCGGCCGGCGGGCGGCTGACAACCTCGACTCCGCCGTCGGCCAACAGTGATTGGCAGTTCGTCAGCGCCCGCTCGATGAGGGCTTCGGCCGTGCAGGGTTGGGGGTCGAGTCTGCTGTCCTTGGCAAACAACAGTACATCCCGGACAATCGCGTCGAGGTCCTCGACCGCTCGAGCGATTTTCTCACACAGTTGGACCTGCGGCTGGCGGCCGGCAACGTCCTCAGCCAGCATCTGGATGTAGAGCCCGATCGACCCCAGAGGATTGCGCACCTCATGGGCAATGCCCGCAGCCATTTCACCCAGCGCCGCCAGCGAACGTGACCGGCGCAGCTGAGCATTGGCCTCGGCCAGCTCGTTCTGCAGGCAAGCGACCTGCTCTTGCAGTGCTGTGTGGGTGTGCTGAAGGCGCTGCGTCGTCTCGTTGACTGAGCGCATGAGCAGCTTGAGATCTTCGATTTCAAGCTTGGGCGGCGCAAGTTGGGGCGTCACGACAGCGCTCACGTCCTATCCCTCCTGGTCAGCAAATCTCGGGCTTGGGGCTCTGGGTTTGACATACGCGCGGTGAGCCCGCTTGGCGGTCCCCAGGCCGGCCAACTCCTGACGGGTCTGATCGCGATTGACTCGCAAGGCATCGCGGTCCTTCTCATCGCAGCGCATGATTTGAGACAACCGGCGACTGATGGAATCGACCAGCATGCTGATCCGCTCGCGCTTCTCGTGGGCGATGTCGCCGCTGCACACCGATTCTGTAAACTGAGCGAACTTCTCTTGGCTCCTGACGAACTGATCCATGATCGCTTGGCGCTGCGAGAGCAGTCCGAGAAGCGCATCGGCCCGCCCGGTCCCGATCAGCGCGCCCTGGCGGCTCGCTAGGCGCCCAAGCTGGCCAACCAGGTCCTGTTGCTGCTGGAGCAGGTGGATGAGGCCGTCAGCGGAAGCGGTCGTGTCAGTGTCAGTCATTGGTGACCATTGATCTCTCGGCGAAGCGGCGGCTCGACCGACTCCGACGGCGCAGGGATTCAACTCCCGGCGGCGGACAATTCAGCTTTCCTCAACGGGATGTTCTCGAGCCAGCGCTCCCACGCTCCACGATCCAGCAGAGCGTCTGGCGCGCTGAAGGCGTCGTCGGGAAGTTGCTTGAGCCTCACCAGCGCGCGACGGTGAGCGCTGCGAGCACGGTTGGTTTCTCCAAGCTTGGAATAGCAGTTCACGATCTGGATGAGCGCAGTCATTGAGGAATGATGCTGCGGGTAGCGGCCGGCAACCTCGTCGTACAGCTTGACAGCCTGCTCGTACAGCCCCAACTCAAACGCGCAGTCGGCGCGATACAGATAGGAATACCGAAGCAACTGCTGCATTCGGCCCGCCGAGGGCGGGTCCGATGCGTCGCCGGCCTCGCCGACCAGAGTGAACAACTCCATGGCGGTGCGCAAATGGTCCGCTCGAAGCGCCTCGAGGCGCTGTCGCTCGGCAGGCGACTTGGCCGGCTCGTTAAGCTGCTGGATGATCGAAACGGCGTGGCGGCGATAGGTGTCCGCCAACCGAAACCGGGTCTCATCGATCCGGGGATCATCCGGATAGCGTTGGACCGCCTCGTCCAGCCGCTCGATCGCCCGCACATATTGAGCATTGTCGGAATACAGAGTGCCAAGCTCGATGAGCGCATCGCGGTAATCCCGTGCGTCCGGCTTGAGGTGGCGCTGCCCGCTGAGCAGTTGCGTCAACTGCTGCTCGGCTTGCGGTCTGCGGTCCAGAGCGAGATAGCATCGGGCAAGCGGGACGTGGCTCTTGGACGCAAGCGGGCTTCGGGGATGGTCAGCGACGACCTGTTGGTAGTAATTCACCGCCGACTCATAGTCCAGCTCGGCCTGATAGGCCTGGGCGAGCCGAAAGGCAGCATCGGGTCGTCGGGGGTCGAGATCGGACCGACCGGCGATGTACTCGGTGAAATGGATGATGGCCAGGTTGTGCCGGCCGGCCAAGTCGTAGCTGTCGGCAGCCAACCACAGCGAGTCGGCCCAATTCTGATCCTCGCTGGGGCGGCCGGCGAGGCTGCGCGCGTGATGAACGTAATAGTCCGCGGCTCGTCGGTAGAGCTCGTTGGCTTCATAGCGCACTGCGGGATCGATTTCATCGAGATGTCGCTGGCTCGGCACACCCTCAGCCGGCGCGCGGCCGGCCTGGGCCATCAGATCGTCGGCCCGCTGCCGGCTGGTCGAGGCGACTCGAATGAGCACATCAGCCGGCACCTGACCGGCCTCAAAGAAGGTCTCGGCGAGCATGATGTATTCCAGGGCCGCTTCGAGCTTGCCCATGGTCAGCGCCGCGTCATGCCGATCAGCCAGGCTGCGGGCGACGCGGTGAGGCGTGACATCGCGGCGAGGTCCAGCCTTGGGAAGAAGATCGCGGAGTTTTCGGTAGTCGGCCAGACTGCGCTGCGGTTCGCCAAGCACACTGAGCACTTCTGCGCGACCCAGCAGGCCGGACAGGGTGTTTCGGGTGCCGGCGTAGTCTCGGACGACCTTGTCGAACTGCTCGTACGCGACGTGCCATTGGCCTTTGGCCACAGCGAGCCGCCCGACCAGCACCAGGGCATCGCCGCGGATGGGATCGGTTCGCGAAAGCTGCTGTAGCGCCTGTTGGACGTGATACTGGGCGTAGCGATGCTTGCCCAGGTCGTAGTAGGCACGGGCAAGAAGCGTGTAGGGCTCACCGAAGCCCACCCGGTCGACCGGCTGCGGTCGATTCGGTTCAAGGCGCCGCATATCCACCAGCAGATGATCGATGGCCTCCTGTGCAAGGGCGGCTTCCAGTCGCAGCTCCGCCTGGCGGGCGATGGCCCAGAGATGGTCAGCCTGGGCGAGGAGGTGGTGGGCGCGGTAGTCCTCGAGCAGCTGCATCATCGATTCGTAGGGGATATCCTGCTGGCGCAGACTGAACTCCACGAGCCGGCGCAGCACGCGGTTGCGTCGCCGGCGAACGTCCAGACCCGCATCGCTGCCGCCAGCCAGGGCTTCCAGCTCCCCGAGAAGGCCCCGGGCCGCGTCGAGGTCGCCCAGTGCAATCTGCGCATAGGCCCAGCGCTCAAGCCGAGCAGGATCCAGCATCACCCCCAGTTGGACCACTTTCGCGTACTGTTCAGCGATGCGCCGGTTGTTCCCGGGCAGGTCTAACTGCCGGGAAGCTTGAGACAGCGCAATCCAATCGGCTACGGTCGCGTGATATCGAGCCTCCTGGAGTTCAGTTGCCAGATGAAGGTTGGGCTCGATCACCTCCTTGAGTTGGACTGCGGCCAGCTCAAACTCGTTCGAGGCGAGAAGTTGGTCGATCTGATCAAACGCGCCGTCGAAATCATTTCTCGGCGCGCGATGAATGGCGACGTAGAGTCCAAGGAGAATCAGCCCAACACTGAGAACAATCGCCGGCACCTGCCAGAGATTGGACCAGGACGATGAATCGACCTCGTTGGATTCGAGTGGTTCGGTAGAATCGGCCGGCGCACCACGCTGCTTGCTGGCGGCGTCACGGTCCTTGGGTTGATCGTCGGCCACCAGAGATCCTCTCACTGGCCTGACCACGATGAGGCGCGAGGTCAGCCCGGACGATCACCCTCGCTGGCGAATCCATTCGCCATTGCCGAGGCATTATCGGTCCGGGCCTCGGCCGGGCTTCAGCATTCGATGGGCAGTTGCATGACCGCGATTGTGGGGATTATCGGTCGTTGGGCGATGAAGTGGGTTGGTCATCGATGCCCCCAACGACCACAGTTCCCGCCACCATATCGCCCAACCCCTGCAAGTGGGGGTTCAACAAGGCAAAGACCGCAAGCAATGGTATCAGCAGCACGATCGTCTTGAATATGTTGCGCGCAACGATCGCTGCGGCCGAAGGGCGCGAGCCGTCGCCGGCGACAACCCTTGCCCCGACGAGCGACTTGCCGAGCGTCCGGCAGCCGATGAGTTCGCTGAGCGTGCAATGCCCCACGGTGATCGCGATCATCAGCAAGGCGGGTGTCGCCTGGGCGAGGTCAGCCGTCCAGATTGGAAACTTCAGTAGTTCCGCCGGCGTGTATCCAAAGACCAGGGCGACCACCAGCCCGCTGGCTGCGATGTCAGCGGCGACGGCGATCAGTCGAGGCAACGCAGCCAACGCCGTCGCCCCCGATGGCAGCGCGATCGTCGCGGCCTTGGCGCTAGGCTTGAGAACGAACGAGAACAGCACTGCCGTCATCGCCGCCCCAAAGAGAAGCGGCATGTGCCAGACCCGGCCGAACATGAGCCGCTGACTGGACATCAGTTGCGGCGGGCTGACGAGACCGCCCAACGGATCGATGCGGCGCAACGTGAGCTTGTCCCGGGCTGAGTGTTCGATCAGGTGCAGCCCATCGCGCATGCCCAGCATCGTCCATTGCCCCACAGGCCTGGTCAGCCCCGATAGCGCCAACAGCACGTTGGGCCGCAGATAGGAGATCTCAAGACGGTCGGCGGCACCTCCCTCAGTGACCACTGCGATGTTGGCCCCGACGCGGGTCAGCGTTCGCAGCCTTCGAACCTCGAGCGGCACATCACGGCGGGTCCAGGTTCCGTAGGCATCGCGCCAGTAGACGGCGCTGCGGCGGAGGTCGCCCGGCGTTTCGGTGACCAGCACCATCGCCTGCCCATCCCGGCCCCCAACGCCCAGCTGACAGTTCCACCCGGGCATGAAACCTTCCGGAAGCGGAAGCTCGGTCCACTCCTGATCGTTCAATTGGAGCAGTTTCGCGCCGCCAAGCACGGGCTCGGCCGCAAGGGAATCCTTGCCAGCCCGTACGCCGGCGCCGGCTCGCTGGGTGGGCAGCAGCAGAGCGACCGGCCCATGGGGCGTTGCCACGAATCCGGCCAAATTCCCAAGACCCTCAAGGGACTCAACAACGCCGAGGCGATTGGACGGCGTATAGACGTACGCCCCAAGCGCCGGGACGCGATCAACTTGCACCGTAAACGTCTCGCGACGCACTCGTTCCCCGCCAGGCTTCGGCGCAAAGACGAGCCACAAACGATTGTCCCAGGCGGCCATGGCTGCCGGCGCTCCAGACAACGGCCAACCCTTCGAGTAGTACGGACCGTCCATCTCCACGGCGTGGTGGCGCAGAACCGTCCGACGCTCCGGCTGCGTGTGCTCCACGACAAACCACAGATGATCATCGCTAGAGGCCCCGAGCAACACAGCATCACCGGCTGCGGCCTCCGAGCCCACGGGCACCGCCACCAGACAACTGACCGCCGCGGCGATCGTGATTCGGCTGTGGCGGGGCGATCGCATTCCCCGATGATAGCCGCCTCAACCTACGGCACTGCGGGCTGGCTCTCAGCTGTGGCCCGGTCTTCAATTCGATCGGGGGCAAATTTGCTCATCAGCCAGTCGAGGTCAAAGTACCGATCCTTGACCTGGTCGGTCGGCGAGCGCGCCGCGACCTTGACCGCGGCCGTGTCGTCGGCGTTGAAGATGTCAATGAGGGTGGGGAACATGGGCTGCTGCCCCGGACCAACACCCACCATCGCGACCGACTCATATCGATCCAGTCTCAGCTGGCTATAGAGTAGAAGCCGGCCGTCCGGCGACATCGCGTCGACACGCACCGGCAAGAGCGTGGCTCGATCCAAGTGCAGACGGAGCATTTCGCCGGGCAGCGGGATCATCAGCACCCAAGCATCGAGCTGAGCGTTGTATCCGACCGGGGCCGGGCCCTGGGCCTCCTCAGGCGGCAGTCGAATCAGGCCGCTGAGCCGCAGCAACGCTGCAGGATCAATGGGCAGTTGTGCATCGGCTCGATCATCTGAACGTTGGTTGCCCGTAGCGCGGTAGAGAACCGTCTCGTCGCCTCGGAAGTCAAATAGCCAGGATTGACGATCATCCGATCCCAGCCACATGAGCCGCTCGCCGAATTTTGAGATGTTCAGGGCCGTCCGATGCGGCAGGGCGATCCAAAGATCGAGGTCTCCCTGCTCGAAATGCTTGCCGTCATCATCACTCCAGCGAAGCTCTATGACGCCGCGAGCATTGATGGTCCCCAGACGGTCGATGCGCGCATTGTGGGCTTCGGCAAGCGTCACATAGGGCGGCGGATCGAGATCCGTCGGGCCCGTCTCACCGATGGGAGGTTTCTGGCAGGAGGCGAGGAGCATCAGCACGATGAGGCCGCCCAAACGCCCCCCGGGATACCGCGGCGGATCAAGCCCGCCAGCCCAACGGCCCGTGAGCTGCCATGTTTGAGCTGCCACCATGACGCGTCGCTCCATCTTGACGGTTGCCGCCGCTACAACTCACCGCGCAGCACTTCCCGGAGTTGCTCACTGAGTTCACGGACGTCCTCGTCGCCGAGCCGGGGGTTGACCACCTCGATGGGCTGTTGATTCGGCTCGGCTCCCTTGGGCAGCATCAACCATCGCTCATTCTCGCCTTGGCCGGTCCGGCCGATGTATCTCAGCCGCTTCTTTCGCATCAGGATGAGCGCAATGATAAAGCGATACGCGATCCTTCGTCGTCGAGGATCGTCGGCCAACCGTTCGAACAAGTCCCACAGCACATCATCGTCCACAAAGACCCTTCGCCCGGCGTCAGGGAGGGGCACGGCGGCCTTCCAATAGCTGAACAGACCCTCGGGGCGGGCTTGGGCATCCCATGCCTGGAGTGAATAGTCCCGCCGGTCGAAGCCGTCATCCTCGGTCCGTTCGCACAAGGTGGCCATACAGATCGACCCGGGCTCAAGCGGCCGACCCGTGGCAGCACAAACGCGTGTCGGCGGCGCTACGCGATACCCGAGACCGTAGGTGGACACAACCAGATACTACGACATCGGCACGGCCCGGTCACGCCGTCGGACAGCCTCTCTCAGGGCGCCGCTGTTCGCAGCCGATATACTTTCTGGCGAGCCGGCCATCCGCTGGAGGTAACCGTAGTTTCATGCTCCCCTCGATCAAGCAGATCTTCCGAAGCTACGAAGCACCCGAAATCATCCTCGAGCTGGCCGTCATCTGGATCTGCGTGTACCTGGTATTCCGCTTTCTCAAGGGCACACGAGGAGCGGGAATTATCAAGGGCTTTGCGGTCCTGCTGGTTCTGGTCACGCTGACGATCAAGCTTCTCGGCCAGGGCACCGACGCTCTGGGCCGGTTGAACTTTATCTACGACCGCTTTCTTGGATTGGCGGCATTATTGCTGATTGTGGTGTTCCAGCCGGAGCTTCGCCAGGCGATGATTCGACTCGGCCACGCCGGGTTCTTCCGGCGCTCAAGCCGCCAAGTGAACCAGGTGGTGGAGGCCGTAAGCGAGGCGGCTCAGTTCCTGAGCAAGAGCCAATTCGGAGCCTTGATCGCCATCGAGCGCAGCGTCGGGCTGCGCAGTTTGATAGAAGGTGGCGAACGACTGGACGCCCAAGTCAGCGCCCGCCTATTGGAGTCGATATTCTGGCCAAACAGTCCGCTGCACGATCTGGGCGTGGTAATTCGCGGCGACCGCATTGTGGCGGCCAATGTGCAATTCCCGCTCGCCGAGGAAGGATCATTGCCGCGGGAACACGGCTCTCGGCACCGCGCTGCGGTGGGGATCACGCTTGACAGCGACTGCCTCGTTGTCGTGGTGAGCGAAGAGACGAGGGGGATCAGCCTCGTCGAGCGCGGGATCGTGGACGCGAACATCCCACGGGATCGCCTTCGCGAGGTCCTGTTGCAGCGGTTGGGTACGCCGCCCGGCAAAGGACCATCCGAACAACCGGACGCGGCCCCGGACGCGCCGGCTGAAGAATCGCCCCCGGGACCCGGTCTCGCCGCCCAAGGTCCCGATAAACGGTCAACGGCAGTTCCAAAGGAGGCATAGGGGTGCAGTTGGAGAATCGATGGTGGACCTATGCAGTGGTGACCGTGGTGACGGTGTTGATCTGGTCGTGGGCGGCGGAGGAAACCCGCGAACAAGCCAGCACATCGTTTCGGATCCGATTCGCCCCGTCGGACCCCGCCAGGCAGGTGATCACGCCCGACGAGGTTCGCCTCAAAGTTGAGCTGGAGGGGTCTCGGCACGCGCTGGAACAAGCGCGAACGCTCACCATGCCGCTGAAACTCACCGTCGGCCGCGAATTGCCCGCCGACGCTGACGAGAATCCCGCCAACATTGCGGACGCGTTGCAGAAGCACGAAGGACTGCGCGACACCGGTGTGCGGATCATCTCGGTCGAACCAGCGCTCATTGACATCCAAGTCGATGACCTCATCTCGGTCAACGCTACGGTTCAGCCCGAGCTGCCACGGCTGCAAACTGAAGGCGAGATCCTCGTCGATCCGCCCCAGGTCGTCGTGACCTTGCCGAGCCGGCTTCACAGACGCACCGGCGAAGAGCTGGTGCTCAGAGCCTACATCGACCAGTCCCGCCTCGATCAGCTCGAGCCGGGCCGGCCGTACTCCCTGGACGCGAAGCTACGCCGGCCGGAGGCTCTCATCGGGCAAGAGGCGGTGACCATCGAGCCGCCCTCCGTGGTCATCACGTTCACCGTTCGGTCACGCATCGAGGAGACGACGCTACCTATGGTTCGCGTTCAAATCGCGGGGCCGCCGGAGGACCACAGTGAATACGTCGTTGAGATTGATGAGACGGATAAGCAGCTCGCCAACGTCACCATCAAGGCTGACGGCGCGTTGATCCGCCAAATCGAGCAGGGCCTGGCCACGGTTGTGGCGTTGGTGCATCTGAGCTCCAGCGAAAAGGAGCGACGAATCGAGAGCAAAGCCGTCACATGCTTCATGGCGCTGCCGCCACAAGGGCCTGGAACGATCGTCGAAGCTGAGGTTGACGGTTCGAAGCTCATGCCTGTGATTCGCCTGCAAATCACCGACCGGTCGGCCTCGTAACCTCGCCATGGCCGACCTTCTCAATGGCGTTTACTTCCGGAGGCGCTGATGGGACCTGCACTGCCTAGCACCCGGCCGGTACAGAAATCTCCGAATCCACCGTCCATCGTCGCCGGACGGGTGAGCCGGCTCATTCGTATGGTCAACCTGTTGCAGAGCACCGAGCGGTGCACGGCCGAGCGGCTCGCCCGGCACCTTGGGGTGAGCCGACGCACCGTCTTCCGCGACCTCAAAGTGCTTCAAAGCGCGGGGGTGCCATTTGTCAGCACTCCCGGCCGGGGCTATGACCTGAGCCCCGACTACGCGATGAGCCGGTTGAACCTGGGCGTGCCCGAGGCCCTGGGGCTGATGCTGCTAGGCAAGGTGGCCGCGGTGATGCCCGACCAGCCTCTGTTTCGCCCGGCAATCGAGGCCATCGGCACGGTCGTCGCGCAACTGCCCCCAGCCGTTCGAATGGTCTACGACGATTTGCTCGCCGCAGTCAGCCTGGCCCCCGGCGCGCTCAACATCTGCCCCGAGGACGAGCAACACTACCGCACGCTTCAGTACTGCATCGAGGAGCGCAAGGTCTGCCGATTTTTCTACCGCGCCGTTGAGCCGTGGGGCCCGTGCCGAACCAAGATTCATCCCGTGCATCTGCACTTCTATAAGCGTGGCTGGTATGTGCTCGCGTTCAGCGAACAGCACGACGAGGTCAGGATGTTCAAGCTCTCGCGGATCGAAGAGCTCGAGCCGAGCGACGAGGTCTTTGCCCCGTTTCACTTCTCCATCGACGCGTATCTGGACGACGCCTGGGGCATCATTCCCGAAGGCCGGAAATACAACGTTGTCTTGCAGTTCTCCGACCGGGTCGCCCGCAACGTCGCCGAGGTTCGCTGGCACAAGACGCAACAAAGCCAGTTTCAGCCGGATGGCTCATGTGTGTTGCGATTCCGCGTCAACGGTCTCAGAGAGATCAAGTGGTGGATCATCGGCTACGGCGACCAGGTCGTCGTCCGCGAGCCACCCGAGCTCCGCGATGCAATCCGGGCGATCGCGCAGCGCCTCCTCACGCACTACGTCAGGGCGTAACTCCTGTACCACCAGCATCTTGTTAGTTAGCGCCCGCCGGCGCAGCCAGCCTACGTGACTCCGCAGCACCAAGAGCTCCGGCCCCCATAGGGGGAACGGACTGCCACGGCGATGCCCAAGGATCGGGCTGGATACTGTTGCAATTGCGTTGCAATCGCAGTAGGCTCTCCCTTCCATCGCACATTGGTCCATGACATCCAAGCACCTAACAAACCGAGCCCCGCCGATGGTCTTCCAGCCGACGGGTCGCGCAAGCCGAATCGACGCACAATGCGCTGCATTTGCCCGGAGACTCACCGCCTCTGTCCTGCTGGCTGTCTGCCTGTTGGGTCTTATCCCGGCCGAAATTACCTCTGCCGGCGAACGGAAGTTCACCTACGTGTACGAGGCTACCACCATGGCAGCTGGGGAGTTTGAGTATGAGCAATGGGTGACGTGGAAGACCCACAAGGGTACCGACAGCTCTTTTGATCGCATTGACTTCCGCCACGAAATCGAGTTCGGCGTCACCGACCACCTCCAGGTCGCACTCTACTTCGCGGATTGGCGGTATCAGGACGGCCGGTCCGTGAGCGACGATGGCGCCGAGTACCGAGACACAGCCGTGGAGCTGATCTACAACCTCTCCGACCCCTGGGAAGACTTCCTGGGCAGCGCCCTCTACGGCGAGGTCAAACTCGGCGACGAGCTGTTCGAACTGGAAGGCAAGCTCATCCTTCAGAAGAACGTCAACCTGTGGACCGCCGCCTACAACGCGACCATCGAGGCTGAATGGGAGGGTGCCGACTACGCCGACGACAACGGCAAGTTCCAGCAGACCCTCGGCATCAGCTACCAACTGCGGCCGCAGTTGCTCCTCGGCGCCGAACTGCTGCATGAGATCAAGTTCCCCGACTGGTCCACGCGCGACGAAGACGTTTTGTACTTGGGGCCCAACCTGTCCTATCGCCATCAGGACTGGTGGGTCACCGTGACCCCGCTGTTGCAGGTGACCGACGTTGCCAGCGAGCCGGACTTCCAACTTCGCTTGATCTTCGGGTTTGACTTTTGAGTTTGATCCGATTGGGGGCCTGGGCCGTAGGCGCCCCAGTGCTTCGGCTGCGGCAACCGCTTCCGGAAATCGACTGACATGATGAAACCGCGAAACACCGACCAGGCAAAGTCCGTTGGGACCGGCTATAGGAGACTGCTTGCGGGCTCGCTTGGACTCATGGCCACGCTCGTGAGCTGCGCGACGCTCGAGCAACTCGCCCCGCCCGTCGATCCGATGCTGGTGCAGCTTGGAGCGATAGGGACGCCGGACATCGCAGCGCTCACCCACGGTCGAGAGGTTTACCTGACGAACTGCATCCGCTGTCACGGCCCCGAGCCCGTCGCGCGGTATCCCTTGCATCGCTGGCCGTCCATCATCGATCGGATGGCCAAGCGAGCGAAGCTCAAGGTCGATCAGGAAGCCGACGTGCTGGCCTATGTACTCGCGGCGCGGCGGGCATCTGACTCCAGGATGATGTCACAGCCGCCACCGGCCGGGCCGAGATGATTCGCAACGCGGATCGGCTTGACGACTGGTCGCTGCTGCATCACATCCAACAGCTCGTTGCTCCTCGGATTGATCCGCGGTTGAACGCGATCAGACCCATTCCGTAGCGTGCCAGTGTTTCTTGCCGCGGCGCAGGAGAATCGTCCGGCCGTGAAGAAGGTCGGCGGCGGTCAATGCTCGATCGAGGCCGGCCTTCTCGCCGTTGACAGATACCGCGCCGTTGTTGAGAAACTCGCGCGCTTCGCGCTTGGACTCGGCCAGGGTCGTCTGCGGAAGAATCTCGGCGATCGGCATGCCTTGGTCCTCCAATAGCGACCTGGCGTGGGTTGAGTGCGGCACGTCGGCGAAGACGTCAGCCAACGTCGCCTCATCGAGTCGGCGCACGTCGCCGGCGCCGAACAGCGCCGCCGTCGCGTCTTCGATGCGTCGCAGTTCGTCGCGGCCATGCAACAACTCCGTCAGATCACTTGCCAGTGCTCTTTGCCCAAGCCGCAGTTGCGGCGACTGCTCGTGTCGCTGAGCCAGCTCGTCGATCTCCTCGCGGCTGCGCATCGTGAACCATTTCAGAGATCCGACGACGTCCGCATCGGGAAGATTGATCCAGTATTGATGGAAGGCGTAGGGGCTGGTACGGTCGGCGGTCAGCCACACGGGACCCTGTTCGGTCTTGCCCATTTTCTTGCCCTGCGAGGTCAGCACCAGCGGCGCGGTAATACCGAACGCCTGTCCCTGCTCTTGACCGAACTCGCGCCGGATGAGATCAACACCTGCGACGATGTTGCCGTACTGGTCGGAGCCGGCCAGCTGCACCGTGCAGTTCATCGACCGCCGCAGATGCAGAAAGTCGTACGCCTGCAGGATCATGTAGCTGAACTCGGTATAACTGATTCCGTGTTCGCGCGTTTGCAGCCGCTGGCGAACGGAGTCCCTCTGTATCATGGCGTTGACGGAGAAGTGTTTGCCCACGTCGCGCATCACCTCAATGAATCCGAGCCGTCCAAGCCATTCGATATTGTTGACGATCACCGCGGCGTTGGGAGCAGCGGGGTCGAAGTCGAGCAGCCGTTGGAAGATCCGCTTCTGCGAGGCAATGTTGGCCTCGATCTGGTCGCGGGCAAGCAGCGGCCGTTCGTCGTCCTTGCCGGAGGGGTCGCCGATGAGCCCGGTTCCGCCGCCCATGACCACGATGGGCTTATGCCCTGCCAGCTGCCAGTGGCGAAGGAGCTGAATCGGTATGAGACTGCCGATGTGCAGGCTGTCCGAGGTCGGATCGAAGCC
>JADFIM010000125.1 GCA_022566725.1 Planctomycetota bacterium | reverse complement strand
CGAGTCCGGAGAACGGCTCGTCGAGGATGAGCAACTCAGGCTCGTGGAGAATGGCGGCAAGGAACTGCACCTTCTGCTGCATGCCCTTGGACAGCTCCTCGCACTTCTTGCGGTACACATCCGGCAGGTCGATCCGCTCGAGCCATTGTTGGATGTAGGTCGAAAGATCGCGCCGTCGCACACCCTTGAGCTTGGTCAGGTACTGAAGGAACTCGCCGACGCGCATCTTGCGATACAGCCCGCGCTCCTCGGGCAGGTAGCCGATGCGGTCCTTGGATTTCAAGGCGTTGCCGCCGAGCACTTCAATCGAGCCGGAGTCGGGATAGATGATGGACATGATCATGCGGATCGTGGTGGTCTTGCCGGCCCCGTTGGGCCCCAGGAAGCCGCAAAGGCTGCCTCGCGGCACGTCCAGATCCAGCTTGCGCACCGCGTGCGTAGAGCCGAACGATTTGTTCACGCCTCGCAAAGTAATTGAAGAGTCGGCCATGGCGATCAGATCAAGATACGAACCCCAAGCGTATGATTGGCTCAAGCCAGGCTCCGCCGGGACCGAGATTTTGGGCAGGCTGCAACGAGATCGTAGCCGGGGTTAGGGGCGAGGATGTCCGGGGTGCTCTGGGGGTCACAAAGCGACACTGGGACTGTACATGAGCACGGCCGGGAAGGCTATGATCTCGCCTTATCGAGGTGTACCGTATCTGACTTATTGAGAGGATCGCAATGCCCGCTGCCTCCAACCTTGGCTTTCCACGGATCGGTCGGAAGCGTGAGCTGAAGAAGGCGCTTGAGAGCTATTGGTCGGGCGCGTGTGGGTTGTCCGAGCTGGAAGCCGTGGGTGCTGAACTCCGCAAAGCCAACTGGCGGCTTCAACGTGATGCGGGGATCGATCACATCCCATCCAACGACTTTTCCTTCTACGACCATGTTCTGGACACCTGCGCGATGGTTGGAGCGGTTCCCGACCGCTACGCCTGGAAGGCAAGCTGTGTGGACCTCGATACGTATTTCGCCATGGCCCGCGGTATCCAGGACGAATCGACCGGCCGTGACGTCATCGCCATGGAAATGACCAAGTGGTTCGACACCAACTACCACTACATCGTCCCCGAGTTCGCCGCCGACCAGAAGTTCACCTTGGCGTCCACCAAGGCGATCGATGAATTCAACGAAGCGAAAGGAATCGGCGTGCAGACCCGCCCGGTCCTGCTTGGGCCGCTTTCATTCCTGATGCTTGGCAAGACCAAGGACCCCGCCGTTGAGCCGCTGGACCTGCTTGATCATCTCGTGGGGGTGTACGAGGAGGTCCTGACCCGTCTGGGTGAAGCCGGCGCCCAGTGGGTGCAGATGGATGAGCCGTGCCTGGTCTCGGACCTCGATGCGAAGCAGTTGTCTGCATACCAGCGGGCCTATACGCGGCTTCGCAGCGCTGCTGGGGATCTGAAGATCCTCCTGGCCACGTACTTCGGTGATCTCGGTGAGAACCTGGACACAACGGCGGCGCTTCCGGTTGACGGTCTACACGTGGACCTGGTTCGATCGCCTGATCAGCTCGATGAGCTGCTGCAGCGTCTGCCGCAACGGATGGTCCTTTCGGCGGGGGTGGTGGACGGGCGAAATGTCTGGGTGAACGACTTGGCGCGGTCGCTGAGCGTTCTGGAGCGGATTCAGTCGAGTGTGGGTCCAGATCGCCTCATCGTCGCTCCCTCGTGCTCGATGATCCACGTCCCGATCGATCTGGGGCTCGAGACGCAGCTCGATACCGAGGTGCACGATTGGCTGGCCTTTGCGGAGCAAAAACTCGACGAGATCGTTGGTTTGACCCGCGCGATGCGAGAGGGTCGCGACGCCGTATCCGATCTCCTGGCCGAGAGCGGGCGCCGAATGGACAGCCGCCGGCGATCATCGAAAGTGCATCGCCAGGATGTCAAGGATCGCGCCGCCGGAATTGGCCCCGACGATGCATCCCGGGCAAGCCCCTTTGCCCAACGTCGGTTGCTCCAGCAGCAGAAGCTTGGTCTCCCTCGTTTCCCGACCACGACCATCGGATCGTTTCCGCAGACGCCCGAGATGAGGACCAAACGCGCAGCGCTGCGCAACGGCAAGATCACGCGCGAGCAATACGAGCGCTTTCTTGAAGCGGAGATTGCCGAAACGATCCGCTTCCAGGAAGAAATCGGTCTCGATGTGCTCGTCCATGGCGAGCCCGAACGCAACGACATGGTGCAATACTTCGGGGAACAGCTCACCGGCTTCGCGTTTACACAGCAGGCGTGGGTGCAGAGTTACGGGTCGCGCTATGTTCGGCCGCCGATCATCTACGGCGACGTTTCCCGGCCGCGACCCATGACCGTGCGATGGGCGACGTACGCGGCGTCACTGACCGACAAGCCGATCAAGGCGATGCTGACCGGGCCGATCACCATGCTCCAGTGGTCGTTTGTCCGCGACGATCAATCTCGCCGAGACACGGCTCGCCAAATTGCGCTCGCCGTCCGAGATGAGGTCGGTGATCTCGAAGCGGCCGGCATCAGGGTGATCCAGATCGATGAGCCCGCGATTCGGGAGGGGCTGCCGCTTCGACGCCACGATTGGCCGGCGTATCTCGAATGGGCCGTCGAATGCTTCCGCATCGCTTCATCAGGCGTTCGTGATGACACGCAGATTCACACTCACATGTGCTACTCCGAGTTCAACGATATTGTTGAGGCCATCGCGGCGCTCGATGCGGATGTGATCTCCATCGAGTCGTCTCGATCGCAGATGGAGCTGTTGGATGCGTTTGAGTCGTATGACTACCCCAACGAGATCGGTCCGGGCGTGTATGACATTCACTCGCCGCGGATACCCAGCGCCGAGGAGATGCGGGAGCTGCTCAGCAGGGCGACAAGGTATCTCTCGGCCGACCAGGTCTGGGTGAACCCCGATTGCGGGCTGAAGACGCGTTGCTGGGAGGAGATTCGCCCGGCGCTACGAAACATGGTGCAGGCAGCCCAGGCGATGCGGACCGAACTCGCGGAAGTTCGCTGAGCCCGCCGGCCGGGTTGCCGCAGGCTGCGGGCCGCCTTTTTGTACGCTCCGCTCTGCGAGCCGCTCAAGCTGAGTTCGATTCCGACGCCATCCCCAGCCGGACTGGATTCCTCTTCTAGGATGAAGCGAACGGTTCCCCAAGGAGACACATCGATGACCCGCACCTGTCTGATCGTATTGGTGGTCGTATCGCTTGGCCTGTTCGGCTGCCTCGAGCGCAAAGAGAAGATCACCGTCGAGGCGGACGGCACGGTTCTGATGGAAGCAACTTTCGAGACGGATTCCTTCGATGAGCTGTATACGGGCGATGCCGTGCCTTCGCTTGAAGCCGGCTGGCTGGTCGAGGAGTCGATCCAAGTCGATGACGAGGGCAAGGAGTACTACCGGCTCACGGCCCAGTTCTTCTATCCGCCCGAGGTCGAGCTGCCGGAGAACTTCGCGGTGCCGGACGATCCCCAGGCGGGCCTCTATCTGCAATTCCCCACCGCGGTGGCGATCGAAGAGCGCCGCGACGGGACCTACTACCACTTCCATCGCACCTACCCTCGCCGGGCGTGGGCCCATATCGATGCCCTGCATCAGCTCTTGGTCGAGGAGAAACTCAAGGATGTCTCCGGCAAGAAAGATGAGGATCTCACCCGCGAAGACCGCACACTCATGCTCAGCTCGTTTGCTGATTTTGAAGTGGCGAAGATGCTGATGTTCGCCCGTAGTGCATTTCTGGAAGTGACGCCGGACGCGCCCCAGGACGGCTGGCTGCAAGTCCATGCCGCGATCAATACCATGAAAGCCGGGTTGGATTACCTCCGGCTGGCCAGCCTGATGGAGCTCGATGACCGGCATCGCCGCGAGGAGGCCTTGGCCCAGGAGGCCCAGCGGTGGGAAGAAGAGTCCTTGAATCGCTTGCAGGCGGCGCTGGCCGAGTTCTGCGGCTACGGCGGCGCGCAAATGAGCGCGTTCCTGCATCGTTATGATTGGCTGAGGCGATCCTTTGAGATCACGCAGGACCTCGGCGATGACGCCTTCGAGATCACCGTCGTCATGCCCGGCGAGATCGTGGGCAGCAACGCCGATTCGACCTTCGCCAACCGCGCGATATGGAAGTTCAGCGGCGAGCGGTTCCGCGATCGCGACGTGGAGCTGATGGTCAGCTCGCGGCTCGCTTATTGATCAAACGGGCCCGGCTGGCAAACGCTGCATTGCCGCAATGTCCCCGCTGGGGTGATGCGCCGGCGCTGCCGCGACCCTCACTGCGTGTTGAACACGACGTGGATGACCGAGCAGGCCAGCAGGTTGCGCGTTCGCAGGAAGATCACGCCGAGCGCCAGACCCATGGAGCTCTGGACCAGGATCGACATCGCCGCCCCGGCAAGGAGATCCCCGCCAAGCTCCTTGGCATCAACTCCGATGTGCCAGAGCCCGAAACCGAGTGACGAGAGGACCAGCCCCCATGACGGGCTGATCAGTCGGCTCAACCGGGTCTGCAATACGCCGCGGAACAGGAACTCTTCGAAGAACCCGTTTTGCATGGTGTTGCTGAGGAGCGTGTGCCCCAGCCGACCGACCGACCAGGTGCCGGTGATGAGGTTGAAGAGCCAGTAGCCGACGTACCCGATGCTCCAGAGCACCACGACGCGCCAGGTGCGCCAGCCGCGCTCAAAGCCCAAGCTGCGCCACCGCGCGCCCAGCAGCAACAGCAACGGCAACGGGACGACGAACATCAGGACCGGGTTCACCAGGTAGTTCGGATTCCTCAGATAACCTGCCTGTCCGAGTCGGTTGCCGGCTTCTTCGAGGAATTGGACGAATGGCGACCAAAGGGGGATGTGGTTGAACATCGCAGGGGTGACGCCGTGGAACACCATTCCCCGCTGAGCAGTGAGGGCAATCACCGCAACGACCAGCGCCAGCTGGAGCCACAGGCGTGTCGATCGTGTCGCGTGTTGTGCCTTGGCGGGACGTTCACTCGCGCTCGCCGTAAGGCCGACGGTCAGAAGCATAAACACGACCAATCCAAAGGTCTTCCCCAATGCGAACAGAGAAATGCCGGTGTGACCCGTCCACGCGAGGCATGTAGCCGAGATGACCCACAGCAAGGCGAAAGTCCACGCAGCGGGGGATCGCAGCGCCGGCCGAAGCGCCTCGTCTCTGATCGTTTGTAGGAAGCCGCGAAGTCGCTGCGCGAACCCACGCATTGCCTTGCCCTGAAAGTTCATAGCTTCCTGCGCCGAACTGAGCAGGTCAACTGCGCACACTGTAGCGGATCGTCCCGGGCGGACAGCGTCTGACTATGGCGGTCCGTTCGGTTCGCTATCTTCATCGTGGCGCCCAAGCCAGCCCATGCGGCAAACACCACATTCCCGCGACTGGCGCGGGATCGGTGCAACCGGTCACCTGCGGCAGTGTGATCGGAATACCGTCGGCGCACAGTGCGCCGAGCACGGCCATGGCCAGGGCCTCGCGAGCTTGGATCGGTACGCCCAGCGCATCGCTCAATCGAGCCGGCGTGTGACACTGGCGGTCGATCGCCTCGACCAAGGCGCGGTTGTGTGCGCCGCCGCCGGCGATGATGATCTGGTCAACGTCGTGCTCCGCAATCGCCTCGCCGATGCACTCGGCCACCGCAACGACTGCGGTAGCCGCAAGATCGTTGGGAGGAAGCCGAATCTTGTGTTGAGCCACCCAATCGCTCGCCTCATCTTCGGTGCCGAGTGAGCGATGCTCAGATCGCTGTCGGCGAAATGTCGCGCACAAATCCTGTACCGCTTCGGCGTGCGGCGTCCCGGATTGCGCGGCGCCTCCGCCTTGGTCGTATGGTGTGCCCAGAGTCTGTCGAGCCACGGCATCCAGAACCAGATTACAGGCACAAATGTCGAACCCACGGACTTCTTCAAGCGGTTTGCCGCTTCGCGCTGCGGGCAATATCGTCACGTTGCAGAATCCGCCGAGGTTCACGATGGCTCGGCGCCGTTCGGCGTCGCGGAACATGATCCAATCGGCGATAGGGGTGATGGGCGCTCCCTGTCCGCCGGCGGCAATATCCGCCTGGCGCAGGTCGTACACGACCGGGCAGTCAAACCGCGCCGCGATCGGGGAGGGATTGATCAACTGCCAGGAAACCGGCGGGCGATGCACGATCGTCTGGCCGTGGACTGCGATCAGGTCGATCAGCTCGCCGGGGTCGGCAGCGTCGGCGATAGCGTCGGCATATCGTTCACCCAGCGCCAACGCGAGGCGAGCGAACTGCCCTGCGGTCATCGGTTCTTGCTGTGCGGCACGGTGAAGCTCGTCTCGCAGCGGCTCCAAATCGGCCGTGACATGCCGCAGCAGCTTCGCGCGCATTTCCAGGCCGGTGCCGTCGATTTCGGTCGCCGCCACATCGATCCCGTCGAGGCTGGTGCCGGTCATGGCCCCGATGACCAATCGTTTCGGCCTGGGTTTGGATTTCATGTGAACATCGTCCACCCAACGGTTGAAACACTCAAGCAACGCACCATCGAATGGACTATTCTTGTGAGCTGTCCCCCGGCAGAGCCGGGGGCTAATGGTTCATTCCTGATGCCTGATGCCTTCTCCGGAATGCCTTTCTCATGATCAAACGCATCCTTGTCACGGGCGGCGCGGGCTTCATCGGCTCGCATCTCTGCGACCGGCTGGTGGACGCCGGCCAGGATGTGATCTGCGTGGACAACTTCTTCACCAGCCAGATGTCAAACATCGAGCACCTGTTGGGCCGGCGCAACTTCGAGTTGATCCGCCACGATGTGACGCATCCCTTGTTCCTGGAGGTGGACGAGATCTACAATTTCGCCTGTCCGGCCGCGCCCGGCCACTATCAATACAACCCCATCAAGACGATCAAGACCTCGGTGATGGGGGCGATCCACATGCTGGGCCTCGCCAAGCGGGTGAAGGCTAAGATTCTGCACGCCTCCACCAGCGAGGTCTACGGCGACCCGCCCCCGGAACATCACCCCCAGCCGGAAACCTATCGCGGCAACGTCAACCCCATCGGCCCGAGGGCGTGCTATGACGAAGGCAAACGCGCCGCCGAAACGCTGATGTTTGATTATCGCCGCCAGAACAATGTCAACATCCGCGTGATCCGCATCTTCAACACCTACGGCCCGCGGATGCATCCCTTCGACGGCCGGGTCGTGAGCAACTTCATCCGCCAAGCCCTAGCCGGCGAGGACATTACCATCTATGGCGACGGCAGCCAATCGCGATCGTTCTGCTACGTCGATGATTTGATCGATGGCGTGCTGAAGATGATGGACGCCCCGGATGACTTTCCCGGCCCGGTGAATCTTGGCAACCCCGATGAGTTCACCATCCGCGAACTAGCCGAGCGGGTCATTGAACTGACCGGCTCGTCGTCGAGAATCGTCCAGGCCCGTCCTCTTCCCGAAGATGATCCGTTGCATCGACAACCCGACATCGCGTTGGCCCGAGACAAGCTCGGTTGGGAACCCAAGGTGGCGCTGCGCGAGGGCTTGGAGCGCACCATTGATTGGTTCGCAAGCGTGGATATCAGCACCTTCCGCGCCCCGACGCCGAATTATTGAAGTTTAGCCGCGCGCTTTCCCCATAAAGCCGCGACCGCTGGTCGCGGTCTCACGACCCGCACCACACGCGATCCGTCCTACGAGCCGCCGTTTATGAACGCGGCTTTCAACACAATCTTCTTGCCACCACGCTCCCCGCCGCGAATAATGCTACGGGTGTTTGGGGCGCGATCACCCGTTAGCCCCCGGCTCTGCCGGGGGGTCAACGCGGCCCGGCCGTCGGTTGCCGATTCGATCCCCGGGCAGAGCCCGGGGCTATGGCAAAGAATGTTGCACCGGCGAGGAATCGAGTCCCCTTGGGCGGACAAAAGGAGAAACGAAATGACCATCTCACGTATTCATCATCCGACTCGCGTGGGACGGGCTCCTTTTCGGCTTTGCGAAAAGGTGCCTGTCCCCCTCTCTTTGTCCCCCTCTCTTGGCTGGTTCTTTCATCGCTCCTGGTCCTGGCCTCCGCGGGCAGCGCCCTGGCCCAGCCTGGCTGGGTCCCTTCGCACCAAAAGATCAGCGACA
>JADFIM010000124.1 GCA_022566725.1 Planctomycetota bacterium | reverse complement strand
CTATATCAAGATTTCCAAAAAAGAAGTCTTCTGGAGGGGGGAATGCAGCACTAGCAAAAACTACGTAAGGAGGAAAACTAAATGTCCAATCAAAACCTGAAATCTGCTCTGGATAAGTGCTTGCATCAAAAACTACATCCATTTTGTACGTATTGACACCATCAGCTGTCCAGACAGCATCAACAGGAACTGTCTGCATAACAACAGACGTTGGAATAGCAAGTGCCTCGTGCGCAAGCGTGAGGCCGGCGAGGACCGACAGACAAAGACCCGCTGGCAACGGTGTGATGTGCTTGCTCATCGTTGCGTCCCGTTCACTTTAGCCGCGTGGGGTGTCATGCAGACCGCCCGGGGCAGGCCGGGGTGGCACGGGCGTCCCGCCCGTGATCCATTGGAACACGCAACGTTCGCCCGGTCAACGAAAAAATGGGTGGATTGCGGGCCGGGGATGACAAAGTTGTCCCCCGGCAGAGCCGGGGGCTGGGGGAGCGCTTGGGACGGATGACGCTGGGCGTTTGGTGGAAGCCGCTCGCGAGGACGCGGCGGCTCGCTGGGGCGGTGTCACTCGGTGCGCGACGATCGCGGCAACACCGTGCGTGAGAGAAGACCGCGAGCACTCCCGATGGAATCGGGACGGCTTTATGGAAGAAGTTCGACGTTTCGGCGTTTCGCTCACCGGGCGGGGCGCATCTGGGCGAGCGCATCGGGAATCTCATCGGCCAGGTCCAGGGCGAGCATGCCGGCGGCGCCGTGACGGGCCGCCCAGCGGTCGGCCGCGAGCCCGTGCAGATACACGCCCAGCCGGGCACAGTCATACAAGCTCAGCGCATCCGGATGCTCGGCAGCGGTTGGCGCGGAGCCGCCTGTCTGATGTGCAGTGAAATGTTGAGCGATCAGGGCTGCGATGGCGCCGCAGAGCACATCGCCGGTGCCGGCGGTGGCCAGGGCGACGTTGCCGGTGGTGTTGGTCCACGTGTTGATACCGTCGCTGACCACTGTGCCGGGGCCTTTGAGCACGACAACGCACCCGAGGCGGCGAGCAAGCTCTTGTGCCGCGGCCGGCCGTGCGGCGGGATCGACGGGATCGGCCTCGATTCTCAGCGCCGCCGCCAGCCGGTTGTACTCGCCGGGATGAGGCGTCAGGACGGCTTGGGCTCGAAAGTCGCGTTGAACCTCCGCGATGTGTGACAAGGCGTTCAAGGCGTCCGCGTCGATGACCATCGGCAGATCGGCCCGAGTAATGAGGCGGACCATAATGCGACGCTGCGGCTCGTCAGCGCCGAACCCCGGGCCGGCGGCCAGACACGCATACTGAGGCAGGTACTGATCCAAGAGTTCAGCGACCTCACTGGGCTGGAGCCGGCCGTGTCGATCCACGGGCAGTGCCAGGCCGGTTGCGGAGGGCGCGACCGAGAGGGCGGCGTGCAGCACCGGTTGGGGCACGGCCAGGACCGCCAGGCCCGCGCCGGTGCGAAGCGCTGCGATGGCAGCCAGGGCCGGCCCGCCCAGCATCACTTGAGGCGCGGCGGCCTGGCCACCCAGAACGCACACCGTCCCGAACGTGCCCTTATGCCCATCACCCGGCCGCGGCGGAAGTGGGGGAAGATCGCCGGTCATATCCTCGCGCTCAATCGAGCAAGAGCTGAGATTCTTTTTCTTGCAGTGCCAACACCATGTCACCCCATCGGTTTACATCGTCTGCATTCGTCCGATGCTGAATGTTGTCCACCGGGCCCTTCCCGGGGCTCGCCTTGGGCTGCCTTGACGCCGCCAGGACGTCCGGGCTGTCGGAGACGCGTGCTGCCGCGATCAGGACTTTGGGTGTTGGAAGCGTACCAGTTCAGCTCGTTTGAACGAACACCGAACCAGATCTGCCAGGGCAGCTCGAGGATGGTGCCGGCCGGACGCCTGTCGGACGGTCCGGCAACCGCGGTGTCACGGCCGGGGACCCACCCGCACGGAAGTGCCTTGCCCGTCGGGGCACCATGACTGTGTTCCGGCACGGTGTCCCCGGACCCGTGGCACCAATTGCTCACTCGGTCTGATCCGATGGTGCCCGGGGGTCTTTCGCCTGTTCATAGCCGACGTCGAGCACGTCGATTTCGAGATTGCCCATCAACAGCAGGGTCGAGGCGAGCTCGGAACCGAGCCCGCCGTCGCCCAGGCGAGCGGTCGCGATAAGGACGTGCGCGGCGTGGTAGCGGCTCGGAAGGGTCGCATCGAAATCAACCCATGCCCCGTCGATCAGGGCCTGGGTCCACATGTGCCAGCCAAAGATGTCGCGCTCGCCGAGGAACGAATCGACGTAGATCAGTCCGATGGCGACGCGGGCCGGAACCTTCTGGGCCCGCAGCATCGCGCACAGGAGCACCGCGTGCTCGGAGCAGTCGCCGGTTTTCATACGAGCGGTTTCCGAGGCCGTAGCAAACGCGGTATCCAGGGATTTCACATTCACGTGGCGGTGAACCAAGGCCCGCATCGCTTCCGCCCTGGCCATTGGATCGTCACCGGCGTCACGGACCGCACCGGCCGCCAGCTTCTGAATCAAGTCGTCCGTCGAATCGACCATCGCGGACCACTCCAGATACGACGCGTCACTCGCCTCGGCGGCCCCGGCCGGCTGGTTGTGGTTGATGTCGATGGTGACCGTGGCCGTGGTTGGGTCGTCACCCGCCGCAAACCGCTGGGCGCCGGCGGTCGGAAGCTCGGGCATCGTCCCTTCCTGCACGTGCAGCCGAAGCGTGGCGGTCGTGCAAGCCTGCGCATTGTCGATGGGCTGTTTGAGCTTGATGAAGGTCTTGACCAAAAGTTCAACTCCCCCGCCCTCGGCCAGCGCGTCAGCCTTCGTCGCGATCCGTGTGATCATCTTTCCAAACAGCGGGGCACGGATTTCCTCATAGACCAGATATCCGTCGGTGGAGTACTTCTCCAGGGCTGGGATCGGCAGGAGACTGTTGGTCGTCGTCCAGACGTTGACGGGGATGGTCCGTCCATCGAACTCGAACTCCTCCACGCCAACGTACTCGCGGCGAACCTCAAAGGGATCGAGGCCGTTCTGGGCGTCGATGGTGCGATAGGTGATCTGCTTCGCCCCGGCTTCGTGTCGTTGGAGCCAATAGCGGTGCGCCGCCACCGGCGTCAGCCACATTCCTTCAGGAAGCGGTTGCTCTTTGCGCGTTTCCCGCTCACCCTGGCGTGTGATCTGAACAACGTGGTCCTCCTCGAACCGCCACTCGGAATCGACCGGTTGCAGACCGGTGGTTCCAACGTACCGCATGGTGAGGGGTTGGCCCGCGTGCGTTTCGAGAAAGGATGACCGAAGCTCGATCTTCGTCTGCGTGCTCCCGCGACCGATGCGCAGATGGACTTCGGTCGCTGTGCGATAGCGTTCGCCATCGGAGTGAACGGAGCTAAACATCCACCCGGCCTTGGCGCCGGCCATCTGGACCGTGTACCAATGCTCTTGGACGAGCCGCCAATCGGCAACAGTGTTGTCGGCCTGCGCGTATGCCGGCGCCACTGAAGCCGCCAGCAGAAGCAACCACAAGCAAATGGCTGTCCAATGTCGATCACGGGTCATGGCTCGCCTTCCGAAGATTAGGAGTTCCCGACGGGAAAAGGACTCAACACGGAGGACACGGAGAAAAGACCTTGGCTTCGGCTCATCCATACCCAATGCACAGACCCTCGCATCCCCTTCGTTTCTTCTCGGCGAAATCTCCCTCTGTGTTCTCCGTGTTCTCCGTGGTTCATTCTCTTTGGGACTTTCCCGAGAGATCGTAGGACATCAGGTTTTCATTGAGGACGCAGCAGCGGAAAGAGAATCACATCGCGGATGCTGGTGGAGTTGGTCAGGAGCATCACAACGCGGTCGATACCCAGGCCCAAGCCGCCGGCCGGGGGCATCCCCACGCGCAGCGCGTGCAGGAAGTCCTCGTCACGGGATCGAAACGTCTGCACCTCCTCATCCGCCCCCCGCAGCTGCTGGAGGAACTTCGCCCGCTGCACCTGGGGGTCGTTGAGCTCGGTGTAGGCGGTTCCGATTTCCATGCCGCCGATGAGCAGCTCCCACCGCTCGCAAAGCTCCGGTTGATCGCGCTGAGGGCGCGTCAGCGGCGAGACGGCGCTGGGGTAGTCGGTCACGAACGTTGGCCTGCTCGGGTCGATCGCCGGCTCGGCACACCGCTCGTAGACCTCGTTGACCACCAGCCAATCGTCGAGCCTGGCTTCGTTCTCAAGCTCCATCTCGCGGGCCTTGGCGCGGACCTTGTTGAAGTCGCCCATCGCAAAGCCCAGCGTCCGCTCGAAAAGATCCCCATAGCGGATGCGTTCAAAGGGTCGGCGATAGTCGATCATGACCTCGCCAAACGGCAAGGCTACCGCTGCGTCCCTTGATGCCTTCGTGGCTTTGTGGCTTTGACCTGGACCTGCCTCGTCAGCCTTCGGCGACCCGGACCTTCCTCGTCCGCCTCCGGCGGACTCGTCAGGTCCGGCTTGCTGGGCGTCAATCGCAAGGTCGTGCACCAGCGACTCAGTCAATTCCAGCATCGACCAACAGTCGCCGAACGCCTCGTATGCCTCCATCAGGGTGAACTCGGGATTGTGCTTGCGGTCGATGCCTTCGTTACGAAAGATGCGGCCGATCTCATACACCCTGGGCATTCCGCCGACCAGGAGGCGCTTGAGATACAGCTCCGGAGCGATCCGGAGATACAGATCGAGGCCCAGCGCGTTGTGGTGCGTTCGAAACGGCCGGGCCGCGGCTCCGCCGGCGATCGGCTGCATCATCGGCGTCTCCACCTCCATGAACCCGCGCTCCTGCATGAACCGCCGAATTCGGCTGACCAGCTGCGACCGCAGCCCAAACACGCGCATCGTCTGCGGGTTCGCATACATATCCACGTAACGATGGCGGTAGCGCAGCTCGGCATCGGCCAGGCCGTGGTACTTCTCAGGCGGCGGGGCCAGCGACTTGCAATGCACGTCAAAGCGGTCGGCCCAGATGCAGATTTCACCTTTGAGCGTCATGCCCACCGGCCCCTCGGCGACCACGATGTCGCCATAGTCCAGGGTCTTGGCGATCTCGAACATCGGCGGGTCCAGGTCGGCTTTGGAGACGCTGATCTGCAAGTCGCCGCTGTGGTCGCGAAGGACGAGGAAGACCAGCTTGCCCATCGCGCGGTGCTGGATGCACCGCCCGGCCACGCGGGCCCGGGCACGCTGATCCACCGCCGCCGCGCTTGGGTCAGTTTTTACAGCTTCCCGGGACCGGCCATATTCATCATGCGCGGCCTGATCGAAGATCGCCCGAGCCTCGGCCAGCGAGATAAGCCCATCGACTCGGCGGCCGTAAGGCTCGATGCCGTATTGGTCGCGCCACCTGCGAAGCTTGTCGAGCCGGGCGCGTTGCAGCTGGTCCGGCTCAGCCTCATCGCAAGCCCCGGGCGAGATTTCAGCAGCGTCGGCCATGGGACTACGATGGTAGCCTGCGGTGCGCGAACCTGTCTTGCAAGGAGCCCCGGACCGTATTGACCGCAGGCCTTGGCAATGCGGCCGCGAAAGCATGTCCGCGGCTCGAAATTGACCTCAACGTCTCGCCCCAGCCGAAGAGCGCACCATGCCCACGACGATCCAGCGCGTCGGCGTGCTCACCGGCGGGGGTGACTGCCCCGGCATCAACGCCGTCATTCGCGCCGTCACCAAGACCGCCATCTACCGCTACAAGGCCCGCGTCTTCGGAATCGAGGACGGCTTCCTCGGCCTCGTCGAGAACCGCATCGGCGAGCTGACCAGCATGCACGTGTCCGGCATCCTCACCCGCGGGGGAACCATCCTCGGAACCAATAACCGCTGCAACCCAACCCGGTACTACACCGGGGACGACAAAGACGGCAAGCCGATCTTCACCAACGTCATCGACCGCTGCCTGGAAACAATCGAGGCGAACCGGCTCGATGCGCTGATCGTGATCGGGGGTGACGGCACGATGAGCTGCGCCGCCCCGATTGCCGAGGCCGGGGTGGATTGCATTGCCGTGCCCAAGACCATCGACAACGACGTCGTGGGCACCGACATCACCTTCGGATTCCTCACCGCGGTGTCCACCGCCACCGATGCCCTGGACCGGCTTCACTCCACCGCGATGAGCCACCACCGGGTGATGGTGTGCGAGGTGATGGGGCGCAACGCCGGGTGGATCGCCCTGCATGCCGGGCTTGCCTCGGGCTCCGATGTCATCCTGATCCCGGAGATCCCCTACCGCATCGAGACGATTTGCGAGTTTGTCGAACGCCGAATGCATCGTGGCTGGGGCTTCTCCATCATCGCCTGCGCCGAAGGGGCCAGGGCGGTGGACGGCCAGCAGGTCGTGGCCGACGTCGATCCCACCAAGCCCGAACCGGTGAGGCTCGGCGGGGTCGGGCAATGCCTGGCCCAGGAGATCGCTCAGCGCACCCAGATCGAGGCCCGCACCACCGTGCTGGGGTACATTCAGCGCAGCGGCACCCCCACCGCCGCCGATCGCGTCCTGGCCACCCAGTTCGGCCATCACGCCGTGGAGCTGATGATGAGCGGGGCGCGCAATCGAATGGTCGTCATGCGTGACGGCCAATTGGGCGATATCGACCTCCGCTGCGCCGCGGGCAAACAACGCCTGGTGTCGTTGGACGATCCGCTGCTCGCCGCCGCCCGGGCGGTCCGAACGTGCTTCGGCGACAACGCCTAATCGGCGCGCTCAGAGCCGACCGCCCGGCAGAGTCTGCGCACACAGGCGCGACCTCGACCCACCAATGTGGCCGCTGCGTCACCGCACATCCACCGGCCCGGCACGGGCCGGCTCGCGGGGTGACGGGACAACTCAAAGTGAGCCGGGACGTGCCGCCCCGGTGGACCCCTGCATACCCTGTGCGTTCGAAACCAGCGCGAAAAGACGGAACGAGGCCGCGGCGAGACGCCGCGGCTCGGTTGCCTAGCCTCGATGCCCTGATGCCTTGATGCCTCGATGCCTTCTCACAGGCACGGTCCCCAGTTGGCCAGCAGCGTGAGCAGGTCGAGGATGCCGACGGTGCCGTCGCCGTCGAAGTCGGGTCGGCAGGTGTTGGGCGGATCAGGACACGGACCCCAACTGCCGAGCAGGATCAATAGATCGAGTATGCCGACGGTCCCATCGCCGTTTAGATCACCACCTGGAGAAGGCGGATCCGGGACCCACTTCGCAATGTTTTGCGACGAGACACCCCCAGCGATGCTGAACTGGCCACCCGCAAACAGTGCCGGTCCGTCACCAAAGGCGTCGTCAAAGCCAGCCAGCGCCCACACGACAGGATCGAAGCCAAGCACTCCCTCGCCCAGTGGTGACCACCCTAGGCCGTCCCATTTGGCGATTCGGTTGGCAGGGACACCGCCAGCGAAACTAAAGCGCCCGGCGGCGTAGAGTTCGGCCGCGCTGCCGCCTTCGAAGGAAGACATCACATAGACCGAATCATCCGCCCCTTCACCGACGGGCGACCAAACTGATCCGTCCCATTTCGCAATGCGGTTCATCGGGACGTTGTCGCCCGTTGTGTTGAAACTACCGCCAGCGTACAGCGCTGGTCCGCCGCCGGAACCGTCATCGAACACTGCGAGCGCCCATACGCTGCCTTCCAAGCCCTCACCGAGGGGCGACCAGTTCCGGCCGTCCCACTTGGCGATGCGGTTGGCCTGAGCCCCTCCCGCGGAGGTGAAGGCGCCTCCGGCGTACAGCGCCGGCCCGCCCCCCAAGCCGTCGTCGAACACGGCCAGCGCATACACACCGCTGGTCATCCCAGTTCCGAGTGGAGACCACGCGTCACCGTCCCATTTGGCGATGCGGTTGGCCTCAACACCTCCCGCGGTGATGAAGTAGCCGCCAGCGTACATGGCCGTCCCGGCTGTGGAACCATCGTCGAACACCACAAGCGCCAATACGCCGCTGTCCAGACCTTCCGCAAGGGGCGACCAGTTCCACCCGTCCCACCTGGCAATGTTGGTTGCGGACACACCTCCGGCGCTGTCGAAGTAGCCGCCAGCGTAGAGCGCAGGTCCGCCACCGGAGCCGTCATCCAAGACGGCCAAGGTACGGACAGAGACGGCGCCTGCGTTTTTTTCAACGCCGC
>JADFIM010000123.1 GCA_022566725.1 Planctomycetota bacterium | reverse complement strand
ACATTGTGGCCAGCCGGATAAATCCGGCGTGCTGGATCTTGACGCATGGCGAACGTTCGTTCGTCGGCGCGCCTGGCGAGGAATCCTCCAACAACCCGAGGATGACGGCCTGGTTCTGCGCATACGATGCCAAACAAAGACTGGCCGGCCACTCGCGAGCGACGCGTTCCTGGCGAAATTGGAGCGCCGATTGGGGCGACGATTCCGCGCGGCGCCGGTGGGTCGACCGCCAAAGCCCGCCGTTGTCCGACCCAAACGCAAACGCACGAAGCCGAGCACACCTTGATGAATGGACTACTCAGCCAGGACGTAAATAGGTGACTGTCCCGAATATTAAGTAGCCTACTCAGCCAGGACGTAAATAGGTGACTGTCCCGAATATTCTTACAGACGAAAGTTGGTGTGTTCCTGCTTTTCATTGCGACAATCTCCTTCGGGTTTATGAACCGCATCTCGTTTCACCCCCAGTTGACGACGAGAATCAACAGGTCCAAGACGTTGACGGTACAGTTGCCGTCGAGATCGGCGAGGCAGGCCGGGGGGCAAGGCTCGTCACACGGGCCCCAGGCCGCAAGCAGCATCAACAGGTCAAGGATCCCCACAAGCCCGTCGCCGTTAAGGTCAGCGTCGCACTCATCTGGCACGCCGTTTCCGTTGCCATCGTCGCTGGTTCCGTCGAAGATGTCGCAGGCGTCCGGCTCGCCGTTGTCGTTGCAATCAAGGCCTTGTATCCCGGCGAAGACGTAGGCCTTTCCGCCGCCCCTGATCAGAGCGATGTCTTCGCTGACGGAACTGCTGCCAAACCCGTGACCTGGGCCGCCATCGGAAGCAGTGAGCTTGATCACCTCTTTCCAACGTGGCGACTCATCCGGATCGTATCGGAACACGTACGCGGCTCCGGCCTCGAACCCCAGGGCGAAATCGTGTGGAGCACCGATCACGACGCTGTTGGGCTTGTTGTTGATCGCAACAGATAGGCCGAACAAGGGAAACGGTCCAACGGGCTCGGACGCAAGCAGCTTGGCTTCGTGTACCCAGCTCTTGCCATCGTAGCGCAGCACGTAAGCGGCTCCGATCTGACTGTCAAGCTGTGGGGCCCCGATCACGGCGACATCGTCGGCCAGTGACACATAGACACCGAACCAGGCGAGCCACTGGGCGTCGAAGGCGGTGAGTTGCTGCTCGAACAACCAGTCTCCTGACCCCTTGGCATCACGCCGGAACACGAAGGCCGCGCCGGTGCCGCCGCCGGCATCATCGTTGCCGTGGGCCCCGATGAGGGCGGCGTCGCCCTGGATGGAGACGGAAACGCCGAACAGGTCACCTTGCTCGCCATCCGGGTCGGTCAGCTTGGCTTCCTCGACCCACACCGATGCATCGGGGTTATAGCGGAAGACATAGGCCGAGCCGGATTGAGAGACACCGTCGTTCTCATCATCACGAGCGCCG
This sequence comes from Planctomycetota bacterium, assembly GCA_022566725.1. GTDB lineage: Bacteria > Planctomycetota > Phycisphaerae > Phycisphaerales > SM1A02 > JADFFQ01. The sequence continues at coordinate 6,723 of JADFIM010000123.1, read as the reverse complement.
ATCAGAACGGCATCGCCGTCGATCGAAACCGACCACCCGAAGATGTCGCCCATGTCGCCATCGGAGGCGGTAAGGGTCGCCTCATACCCCCATTGGCCGGTCGCAGGATCGTGGCGGAAGATGTACGCGGCGCCGCTGTGGAACTCCGGAGCGGCTGCGTCGGGAGCGCCAATCACAATGACACCCCCACTCACCGCGACGGCGAGGCCGAACACGTCCTCGACGTCCGGCTCGGGGGCCATCAGCACCGCTTCGAGGGTCCAGTCCTGCGGTCCGTCGGGGCCCCGGCGGAAGACATTCGCCGCCCCAAGGAATCCGAACGCCGCGGAATCACCCACGACGGCAACGTCCGCGCTGATCCTGGCCGAAAGGGGCCCCCCGGACCCGACAAGCTGGGCCACTTCGCATTGCCCGCGCACACCGGATCCACCGAGGAGGATCACGAGCGCTGCCGTCAGCAATGTGATCCGTCGGTCATTCGCGGATGTGCTGCGCATCCTTGTTGCCCCTTTCGTCGGCCGCGAGGCCGGCTTCTGCCGGCGGAGAGGCGGTCAGAGGTCTTCGGATTGCGTCCCCGATGGGCCCTATGTGTCAGTGTGCCACGCGGAGAGGAAAAGTCAATGTCTTTGCGATCATCTCCAGTTTTGTATCGTGTACAGGCGTTGCCGGTGGAGCATTGAGCAGGGGCGGAACTCGGGCTGGGGACAGGGCGGCTCTGAAGAGAAGACCGCGACCAATGGTCGCGGCTTTACAGGCAAGGTTGGACGTTTCGGTGTTTCGGCGTTTCGCTCACCGGGTGCGGCGCATCTGGCCGTCGCCGCGCTGGAGCGTGACCACTTGGTTCGCCCCAAAGTCGCCGAACGATTCAATCCCTCCATCGATCCAGCGCACTGAAACGTCGGTCACGACATCGTGCTTGCCCAGCCCGAGGTGAACCTTTGGGTCGTTGCTGGCCATGTAGCTATACGCAGCCCGGACATCACGGGTGATGCGCCGGTTTCCCAACGTCAGGCGAACGGTGGCCCCAAGTGCGTCCCGACCGTGTTCTTCAGTCACCCGGAAGCTGATCCAATTGCCGCGATTGGCGACGATGTTGTGAAGCAGGTGGGCTTTCCCGTCGCGGTTGACCACGAGCACGTCGATGGCGCCGTCCTGATCGATGTCGCCAAAGGCTGCGGCTCGGCTCGCGGCGGCAAGCAACTCACGGGTTCCACCGCGCGGACGGACCTCTTGGAACCTCCCGGTGGGGTGACCACGAAATAACAGGTTCGGCTCAGCGAACGGATTGTCGGAGAACAATCTTGATTGGCGCATGACACGGCCGTTCGCCTGATAGAGGTCAAGATAGCCGTCGTTGTCAAAGTCGGTCCAGGCCATGCCAAAGCGAGTAAATGGCCGGCTGACGGCGCCCAATCCCATCATCGCCGTGCTGTCGGTGAAGTAGCCGCCCTCGTTGCGGAACAACGAGTCGGACTCGTTGTTGAGGTTGCAGACCATCAGGTCAAGGTCGCCGTCGTCGTCGATGTCGGCTGCCGTGACGCCCATCCCGGCCTTCGCTTTGCCTTCCTGATCGATCGCGCAGCCGGCGAAGAGCGCTTCGTCGCGGAAGGTTCCGTTGCCTTGATTGAGCCATAGGTGATCTGGCATCAAGTCGTTGGCGACGAAGATGTCGATCCACCCATCGTTGTTAAAGTCGCCGCACACCACGCCGAGGCCGGTGCCAAGTGCCTGGTTGAGGCCGGCCAGCTCAGAGACGTCGGTGAACGTTCCCTCGCCGTCGTTGCGGTAAAGAACATCCATGGCGGGGGCGTTGTAGTTCTTGGGACCGCAGTAGTCCGGAGATCCCATTTCGTTGAAGCAATCGATCTCGGTGGCGACAGACCAGTTGAGGTAGTTGCAGACATACAAATCGAGGTCGCCGTCGTGGTCATAATCCACGAAGGCGGCGCTGGATCCCCAGCCGGGATGGCCCACGCCGGCTTGGCCGGTCACGTCGGTGAACCGTCCGTCGCCCTCGTTTCGCAGCAGCACGTTGGGGCCGACGTTGGTGACGTACAGATCAACATCGCCATCGTTGTCGTAGTCTCCGCACGCCACCCCCATGCCATAGCCGTGATCGTCAGCGCCGCTGCCGGACGTTACATTCTCGAACACCCCGTCGCCAATGTTTCGAAAGAGTTGGTTGCGCGGCTGACTTTCATTGGGCTCGACAAGGCTTCCAGCTTGGACGAGGTAGGCGTCCAGGTCCCCATCGCCGTCCATGTCGAACAGGGCTGCGCCGCCGCCGGTAATCTCCGGCATGTAATGGCGGTCGCGGAAGCCGGAATGCCACTCAAAGACCAAGCCGTTCTGCTGGGCGACTTCCTCAAACCAGGGTGCTCCGTCCGTGGCTGATGGCTGTGACAGCGAGCTTGGTGGAGGCTTCGATCTTTCGCACCCCTGGGCGATGATCCACACGGCGATAAGCAGGGCAATCGTCGCTCCCACGTCGGAGCAGGTCTTTGGTGTGCTTCGAATCATTCAGGAATCCCCATGGCTTCAACGGTTCGGCACTGGTGCCGGACCGGCTTGTTCCAGTTGCCGAAGCCTTGCCTCCGTCGGCTGCAGAAGCGGCTCCTGTGCGTCCAACTCCGCAGCGTGTTGCAGGGCCGCCCAAGCCTCGTTCATGGCGCCCACCTCGCCTCGGGCCCGGGCCAGCATGGCAAACGCCGACGCCTGGTCAGGACGTTGCTTGATCACCATTTCGAAGGTGTCCGCAGCCGCCTGCCACCGGTTCAGCCGGGCCTGAATACTCCCCAGCATGAGCAACGTGTCCGCGTCCAGGACGCCGTAGCGGACGGCTTGCTCAAGCGGCTCCACGGCGGATTCATAGTTTTCAATAATCGTATACAGCCGCGCCTTTTGCAGGTAGGCCGGCCCGGACCCCGGGTTGAGGGCGATGGCTTGATTAGCGTGCCTCAAGGCAAGCCTCATATCCCTCGTTTGCTCGTAAGCGAGACTCAGGTTCAGATGGGTGGGGAAGTGCTTGGGGTGAGCCTGCGCTGCAATCATCAGGGCGTCTCTGGCGCGTTGGGGTTCACCGAGGCCAAAGTGGGCCTCGGCAATCTTGTTGAGCAGGTCAGGGTTGGTCGGCTGCGGCTTGCGCAACGGAGTGACCAGCGCCAGAGCCTGCCTGAGCTGGCCGCGGGCAATCAGCACATCCGCACGCTTCATGATCGCGCTGAAGCCGGTGGCTAACGCCTCCACCTCGTCTACCCACGCATCTTCCCATACCGGCGATGATCCTCGGCTGCGAGCCAGTTCGCGGCGGGCTGCCGCCTCTTGACCAAGATGGCGATAGGCCGTGCCAAGCAGACGGCGGGCATAACCATAGTCTGGCCATTTGGCGACCACACGACCCCGCAGCAGTTCGACCGCTTGCTCATACTTTCCGCGGCTCAGCAACACCCGGGCCTGCCCCACCCAGCCGCCGGGATCGTCGGGGTTGACCTGTGTGGCTTGGCGGAACCCGAGTTCGGCTTCGTCAACGCGTCCCAGTTGCAGCAGCCACAAGCCGCGGCGCCAATGGGCGGGGGCGTAGGCATCATCGAGTGCGATCGTCCGGCCCACCGTGGCGATCGCCGCCTCCACATCGCCCACCTCAGCCCGGAGCCGTGCTAGGTGATACCACCAGCGGGCGTTCTGGGCATCGAGCGCTAGCGCCTGCTCATAGGTCACTCCGGCCAGCTCGTGCAGACCGTTGGCGTGATAGACCCTGGCCAGCTTGCCCCGGAGCTCGGCATGGCGAGGATTGCGCCGGACCTCGGCGAGCGTTTGCTCAATCAGTTGACCCACCATGGGATCGACGCTGCTGGGATCGCGCATGACCGGCGGCTCGGGTGGGGGGTGCCTGGTGACCCACCACCGGATTCCAATCACCGCAGCGACGACCAGCAATGCGGCGAGCACGTAACGTATCGCCCTGCTCATCGGCAGGATCATATGACCGCTGGGTATTCGCCCGCAATACCCCAGCCGGCCGGACGACCATACGGTTTCACCCTATGATCCCTGACGTTGTCCACCGGTCGGGTCGTCATCAGGCGCCTCGGCACAGGTCAGCTGTCGAGAGTGGCGCTGCGACCCGAGTCTGCTCAAAATCGGTTTCAATCTCGGTCATGGCCGATCTCTACTACGCCGCAGCTTGTCAGACCGCGTTTGACTGTCCCGCCGACCGAAGCGAAATCGGCGAGCGGACCGCGCGAATGTGTGAGATCGCCGAGCAGACGATTCTCGGCTACGAGCCGTTCTTTGATGTCCGGCTCCTCGTGTTCCCGGAATTCGCTCACGCGGCGCCGATCTACGACACCGTCGCCAAGTTACGCGACCGGCTGGCGGTTCCGGTGCCTAATGAGTACACCGATCGTTATGCCGCGCTGGCGAAGAAGCACGGCTGCTACATCCAGACCGGCACGTTCCTCGAAGTCGATGACGCGCATCAGGATGTGATTTTCAATACGACGGTGTTGATCGGCCCGGGGGGGATATTGTCGAAGTACCGCAAGGTGAACCCATGGATACCCTGGGAGCTGCACGCGTCGCCGCACGACATCAGCGATTACCCGCTCGATCCGTTTCCCGTGGTCGAGACCGAACTGGGGCGACTGGGCGTTGCGATCTGCTATGACTGGCTGTTTCCGGAGACGATCCGCCAGATTGCATTCAACGGGGCCGAGGTGATTATTCGAGTGTCGGCCTACATGGACCCGTGGGGCGCCACGCCGCCGATGGACTGGTGGACGCTTTTCAACCGTGCCCGCGCTGCGGAGAACACCGTTTACGTGGTTGCCGCCAACCAGGGCGCGAGCCTGGCGGGGTATCCGCCGTTCAGTTGGCCGGGCGGGAGCATGGTCGTGGATTACGATGGGCGCATCCTGGCTCAGGCTGATCCGGGCGAGGGCGAAAAGGTGGTCGTCGCCCCGATCGACATTGAGAGTCTTCGTCATGAACGGTCTCGCCGAATCGGCCATGACTTGCGCGGGCATCTGCGCAGCGAACTGCATTCCTACCTTCAACAGCCCTGGCTGGCGCCGGCGGCACCGACTGAACATCCTTTGACGGGCGAGACAATTCGGCGACGGATCGCCGAGGCCGCCCGCCTGCTCGGAGACCCCCAATGAAGAGCCTGGTCGTTCCGGGCGCGCTGTTGCTGCTGTTGATGGTTGGATGTGCGCGCCAGCCTTCGCCCGATGCCGCCGACATCGCGGCCAACAACCGCGGGGTCGGGCTGATGGGCCAATACAAGTATGCGGACGCTCTGGCCGTCTTCGAGCAGCTCGTCAACGAACATCCTGACTGGCTGGATGTCAAGGTCAATCTCGCCATTGCCACGCTGAATCGGCAGGAAGAGGGTGATGAGTCGTTGGCGCTTGGATTGCTGAGTGACGTTCTGGGGACTGCGCCGGATCATCTGCGGGCACGGTACTGTGCTGGATTGCTGCTGCTGCGATCCGGAAACGAGACTGCTCTTGGTCATCTGCGGTTTGTTGCCGAAGCAGACCCACACGACGCGTATGCGCTGTATTTCTACGCCAGCGCGTTGGAGCAGATGAAGCGTAAGGATGAGGCGTTGCCGTTATACCAGCGCACAATCGAGATCGATCCATATCTGCGAAGCGGCTATTACCGTCTTTCACAGCTTCTTTCGCGGTCCGGGCGTGTGGATGAGGGTCGCTCGATGCAGGATACATTCGAGAAGTTAGCTGAGAATCCGCGCGCGCGGACTGTTGACTTCATCTACTCGAAGATGGGTCCCAAGGCCGAGGCTCTTGCCATTGATCTCGACGAACCGCCGGTCACTACACCGCCGATCGGTCCGATCTTCGCTGAGCCGGGGCTGTTGATCGACGATGGCGAGGCTTACGTCTGGAAAGAGCATGCCGAAGATCGTCTCGTGAGTATCACAGCTTGTGATATCGACAACGACGGTCGGTTGGACATCTTCATCGCTGATGCGCTTCGCCAAGGCGATGTCGCCAACGCCGTTATCCTCAACAGCGGTGACGGCGGCTTCACCATTGACCTAGACCACGATCTGGCGACGGTCACCGCGGTGAATGCGGCTCTCTGGGGCGATTTCGATAACGACGGCTGGACCGATGTCTATCTCTGCCGCAGAGGTCCAAATCAGCTTTGGCGTCAGGTCGAGCCGGGCAAGTGGGCCGATGTCAGCCAATCAACCCGAACTGCCAACGGAGATTACGACACGGTCGATGGCGCGTTCTTCGACGCCGATCACGACGGTGATCTGGACATCTTCTGCGTCAATGCCGACGGACCGAACGAGCTGTTGAACAACAACCTTGATGGCACGTTCCGCCCGATCGCTCAGGAGCGCGGCATCGCAGGCGACGGCCGGCCCTCGCGCCAGGTGCTCGTGGCCGACCTCGATCATGACCGCGACGCGGACATCATCGTGATTAATGACGAGCCACCGCACGAGGTGTATCTCAACGATCGGCTTTGGGCGTACCACCCCGCGGAGGGCTTTGACGCGTTCAGATCGGCGCCGATCAACGCCGTCGTGGCAGGTGATCTGGACGCCGACGGCCGGGTTGAGTTGTATTCGACTGACTCGAAGCGCCAGTTGGACCGCTGGGGGCTTCGGTGGCAAGAAGACCCAGACGGTCAATGGCAATCTACGGAGCTTCCGGTCCCTCCGGATTGGAATGCCGGCGGCAATGG
>JADFIM010000122.1 GCA_022566725.1 Planctomycetota bacterium | reverse complement strand
TCACGAAGGCGGTGGGAAGCCTGCCTGCGAAATACGCCGACGCCGCGTTCAGCCCCGGCCGGCCGATCGAGATTGTCGGGCGGGCCATCAGCTCCGGGGCGTTGAGATACCACAGATCGGTGCAAACCATCGGCGCCAGCGGCTCGGATTCGAGGTGCTCATCCAGCCAGCGCACGATCTGGGCACGCAGGCGATAGCCCAACGGACGGTCGGCAGCCTCCGCCTGAAGATGGGCCCCGACGACGATCAGCAGCAATGAGTCAGCGTCGAGTTCCCGGGCCGGCTCGTCCAAACCGCTGTGGTTGTCGTCATCCGCCATCCAGCCCATCCTTCCCGTTGATCATACTTGGGTCAGTGTTTCGGTCGCCGCGCCGATCAGCCTGAATCGTGCGAAGTCGCCGGCCGATAAGTGGCACATGCATCAGTCCAGAGAGACTGTGGTCTGTCGATTCGACGGTGCGTCGCGTCCTGGACGCGTCGCGCCACAGAGGGGATTCACCTTGATTGAGATCCTGATCGTCGTGGTGATCTTGGGCATCCTGGCAGCGGTGGTCATCCCCCAATTCTCAAGTGCCAGCGATAAGACGCGTGACGCCGCGGTACGAAGGGATCTGCAGATTATACGCCATCAGATTGGGATTTACCGCGTGAAAAATCAAACCGACCCACAGCTCATCGATGATCAGTGGCTGGAGATGGTCATCGGCGAGTATCTAGTTAGTCCGCCGGTCAATCCGCTCAATCGGTCCACGCTCGTCTCCGGGATGCCGGGCGCCGAGGTTGCATGGGTTTGGCGCGACTCGGGCAACGGTACCTTCAACATCTACGCAACGGACGCGACGTGCCTCGCAGAGTATTCAGAATAGGGTCCCCGTGCATCTTGACCACACCGCGGCTGTGAAGCGGTTACAGCTGGGCCAGCCGCTCGGCAGTGTTGTGCTCGATCAGCGCGTCGATGAGGGGCTGCATCTGGCCGGTGATGATATCACTGAGACTGAATGACCGGCCGAGGCGGTGATCGACCACGAGGTTGTCTTTGTAGCGATAGGTGCGAATCTTTTCCGCCCGCTTGGCCGAGCCGATCATCGAGCTGCGAGCCTCAGCCCGCTCGGCCTCGGCCTTGGCGCGTTGTTGTTCATACAACCGGGCGCGAAGCAGCCGCCAGGCGGACTGGCGGTTCTGGGACTGGCTCTTGGTGTCCTGGATGCGCACCTCGATCCCGGTTGGGTGGTGGATCAGATGCACCGCGGTGGCGACCTTATTGACGTTCTGGCCGCCGGGGCCCTGCGCGGTGGTGATCATCTCCTTCACGTCGGCCGGCTCCAGCGCAATCTGCACGTCCTGCGGCTCGGGCAGCACGGCCACGGTGGCGGTCGATGTGTGGACCCGCCCCTGGGCTTCGGTGGCTGGGACGCGCTTGACCTGATGGATGCCGGCCTCATTGCCCAGCTCGCAAAACGCCCCTTCGCCGCTGACCCGCAGGATCGCCGATTTGTAGCCGCCCTGGTCCGACGGGCTGCTGTGGATCACTTCGACCGGCCAGCCCTTCTCGGCTGCGAATCGCCGATACATGGTCACGAGGTCGCCGGCCCAGATGGCTGCTTCGTCCCCGCCGACCCCGGCTCGAATCTCCAGAATGACTGAGCCCACCGCCCTCTCGTGGGTGGTGACGAGCCTCCGTTGCACCGATTCGAGCAGCTCCTGGGCTTTGGCGGTAAGGCCCGGCAACTCTTCCCGAGCCAGTTGCGCCAACTCGGGATCGGACCCGTCGGTCAAGACCGCTTGCAGCTCCTGGGCCTCCTGCGCCGTCTTCCGATACGCGCGATAGGCGCTGACCAGCGGCTCGAGCGCCGCCCGCTTGATCGAAAGCTCGCGGACCCGGCGGTGGTCGGCCAGCGTTTCGCCCGCAAGTAACTCCCGGCCGAGCTGCTCATACTGGTCGTCCAGCCGATCGAGCTTCCGAATGAGGATGTCCGTGACGTTGGATACCATGGTTGATACCCGCGGGTGGAAACCCGCGGGATTCATCGTCACTGGCGAGCGAGCCGCCGCGTCCTCGCGAGCGGCTTCTCGCAACCGATCATAACGGTGCGTTGAGCGATTCCGACGATAACTCGACTTCGCACGCGACCGCTGGCGGGGATGCCGCGGCTCGCAAATCGGCGGGGACGCCGCGGCTCGCTACTTCTTGCCTTTCTTCTTGCCCTTGAAGTATTCGCCGGCGTACTTCTTCTGGAACTTCTCCACCCGCCCGGCCGTGTCCACGAAGGTCTTCTGGCCGGTGTAGAATGGATGCGACCCAGACCAGACCTCCACGTGCAGCTCGGGCACCGTGGCCCCGGTGGTCATCACCACTTCGCCGCGAAAATACACCTTGGCGTCGGCGTAATACTTGGGATGTAGACCCTCTTTCATCGCTCGGCCCTCGGTCGGTACGACTGCCCGCCCCCCCGCCTCAGCACAATACAGTAGCCTCTCTCCACGAGCTAGCCAAGGCGGCGTCGGAGCGGGCAAGATCGCTGACGCTCCCACGGCCAACCGCCACATTCTCATTCGCACTCAGCGCAGCTTGGCCGCGATCCGGTCCGATGGCGGAATCCTGACGTTCCAGGCCAGGCCGAGCCTCGACATCGCCCAGATGATCAGGTAGCTCACGTCGAGCTCCCACCATCTCAGGCCATGCCGCGCCGAGGATGGGAACGCGTGGTGGTTGTTGTGCCATCCTTCGCCGAACGCAAGCACACCGAAGATCAGGTTGTTTCGGCTGTGATCACGACTCTTGAACGGCCGGTATCCCCAGATGTGGCAGACGGAGTTGATGCTCCAGGTGAGGTGCTGCACGAGGCAGATGCGCACGAGACCGCCCCACAGTAGGCCCAGGAACGCGCCCGACCATGATCGGGTGATGAGACCAGCCAGCACGGTCGGGATCGCGAGGCCGAGGACGACCCACACTGGAAACAGCAGGCTCAGGATCCTCAGGAAGCGATCGGCCCTGAGGTCAGCGACGTACTCCTCCAGGCGGCGGGGATACCTCTGGAAGAACCAGCCGGCGTGCGCCCGCCAGAACCCTCGCATCATGTTCCTGAAACCGGCGCCGTGAGTATGGGGGGAATGCGGATCGTGGTCCTGGTCACTATGTTGATGATGGGCGCGATGGAACGAGACCCAGTGAAGCAGCGATCCTTCGACGGCCATCGAGCCGAGCACGGCGAGTATCGCTTGCACAATGCGGCTGGTGGCGAAGGCGCGGTGAGTGAAGAGCCGATGGTACCCGATCGTTACGCCAAGACCGGTCGCAACATACATTCCGATGAGCAATCCCAGGTTGAGCCAGTCGAAGCCGCGGCCCCAAACCATCACCATCGCCCAGAGGAGGCCGGCGAACGGAACGAGGACGATGATCAGGCTTAGGACTCGCTGAAGGAGAGGCAACGGATCGGGATCAGGAGAGGCATGGGGGATCGCGGAGGTCTCGCTGGGCATAAGGGTCTCCTCGGGTCTTTCCGAAGGTCAGCTTGCGTCTTTTCTGGAGGCGGACTATAGTTCACTACGACCGCTGGCGGCAAGCCCGCGCGGCGAAAAGCTCAGGGCTCCCTTCTTTCGGTCCTGTTCGCGCTGGAAGCGGAAGCGGCCCGCACTGGCGGGAAACCCGAGCCCAGCCATCATATGGGGACCGAGTTATGGATGGCGTAGCCCACCACCGGTAGGCCCGGACCTTGAGTATTCGAGTTGAGGCGAACTCGTAGCGTATGGCCAGAAAGAACCAGCACACCTTCGCCAAGCGACAGCGTGAACGAAAGAAGGCCGAGAAGGCGGCCCAGAAGCGGGCTCGCCGCGACGCCCGCAAGGACCCCGAAACGCCGCCCCTAAGCCAGGGAGATGACCCTTCGCCCGGCGCGGGCGAGGAAGCTGGCGAGAGGGGAGCCGGCACCGAGGGACTCACTTCTACGCTTGGCGGTTCAACGCTCAGTCCGTCGTGAGGCCAAGCTCCATCGCAATACGGAGATCTCATGGAAGCCGTTACCCGTAAGAAGTTCAAACGCAAGTCACGAAAGCGAAAGAGCAAGAAGCGCGTCTGGCAGACACGTACAAAGACGGTGAGGGGCGCTGCCAAGCCCAAGTAGGTTGCGCGGTCGTCCGCGAACCGGCGGGCGGCGAGGGTTGAGCCAAGGTCGGCAAAAGGCAAGACTACGCTCCCGTGCGGCAGGGCATAGACTGCCGCGATGAACGCGTCGCGCATCTTGGCGCTGGCCGGCCCCGGTCGGGAAGAGGGTTGGCAAACCAATCTCCGGTGGTTCCGGCTGTTCATCCTCATGCACATGGCGGGGCGGTCGTTTCTGATGATCCCCACCGGGCCCACCGCCGATCTGGGGGTGCAATGGCTGCGATCGGTCATCGTGGTAACGGCCCTGCTGGGCTGTATCCCGCGATTCTCGCTGTGGGCCACTCGCGCCGCGGCGCTGCTGCTGGTTGGGGAGGTGGCCATCACGATCCCATTCACCGCCAACCACATCTTCTTGGAGTTTCTTTGCCTGGGGTTTCTGTCCCTGCTGGACGAGCGCGACGAGGCCGAAGGCGAGTTGCTGTTGCAGGCGCTTCGCTGGCTCACGGGCGTGCTGCTCTTCTACACCGGCCTGCAGAAGCTCCTCTACGGGTACTACTTCGACGGCCAACTGCTGGCGTACCTTGCCGCGACGGAGGACCGCTTCGCGTGGTTCTTTCGGTTCATCATTCCCGCCGAGGAGTTGCAGCGGTTGCAATCGTACAACGAAGCGCTGGTTCGACCGGGTGTCTACAGCACGAAGCTCGGGGCCGGGCCGTACCGGGTGGAATCCCTGTGGTTCGTGGTCATGTCCAACGGCGTCTACCTGTTCGAGATGCTGGCCGGGATACTGCTTCTCGTGCCCCGGACGCGAGTGCTGGCGGCGATCGCCTCCATCGGCTTCGTGATCATGATCGAATTGGGCGCGCGCGAGCTGACGTTCGGGGCGCTCATGGTCAATCTGATGCTTCTGTTTCTGCCCGGCCGATGGATCAAACGGCTCTTCGTTGGGTTCCTTCTGTTCTACCTGTACCTCGCGGCCCACAAGCTCGGCTGGGTGCCCATGTTCCCATACTCTCCGGCATGATGTACCAAGGGAAGAAAAGATCTGTCATCGCAGCACTCGCGCTACTGACGATATGGCCGATGGCGCACCATGTGATCGTGCGCGCGCTCGATCTGAACCCTTGGAAGTGGTTCGGCTGGTCGATGTATACCGTCCCCCCGCAGCGCGTAAGAGCCTTTCCGTATTCGCTGGATGATAACCGGCGACTCGACCCGTCCCGCCTGCCGAGACGGGAGGCACAGCGATTGATGCAGGCCTACAACGACTTCAGCCTCCTGCGTCTTGAGTTCGGCCCTCGCGTTGAGCCGGATGGATTCGCTGCCGCGCTGCTGGCGGCGTTTCCGGAGGTGAACGGCGTGTCCATCTATATCCAGCGTCTCGGCGTCGATCGAGCCACCGCCAGGGTGGTCGAGCTAAGCCTCACCGATCCGCCGTACACGTACCGCCGCGATGACCTGTTCGAGTAATCGCAGAAGAATTGCCAGACACGGCAGTGGCGCTGAACACGGGTCGGCCGTGTTGCGGCCCGGTGCCGGGCCCTCCGGCGTGGCTTGGGTGCAGCGCTTATAGCACCGCTGGCCCGGCGACAGCCCCCCGTAAACGAAACCGCCGCCGGAGGTTTGCGACGACGTCAAAAACTCCCCCAGCGCAACCGTCTTCGTGAGGTTGGTTAGAGGCCCTGCGGCTGCACCCGCGGTGCGGGCTGCGCAACCGGATTCTCGCCACCCAGCCGAAGACCGGGGCCAATTCGGGTCTCTCGACCGGCCATCTGCCACACGTGCTGTCCTCCCGCACAAGCACTCCGCACTTGGACCGAGAATGGTGTTAAGTAAACTTGACATCACGTCAAATAAACTGTACACTCATCGACATGAGACCACGGCATGACATCCGGATCCTCGTGCGACGGCACCGGCTGGTATGGGGCATGACCCAGCAGGAGCTGGCTGATCGAGTCGGGGTCACCCGCCAGACCATTCTGTCCATCGAAAAGGGGAAGTACACCCCTTCAGTCGCTCTGGCCCTGCGCCTCGCTGAGGTTTTCGATGTCAGCGTTGAGACCCTCTTCCAACTGAACAAAGGAGATAACGATGTCTGAGCCGGAAGCTCCAAAGCGTTGGCGTCCCACGCGGACGAACCTGGTGGCGGGGGGGACAGTGATCGCCGGGTTCCTTCTTATCGAGGTGAACTGGTGGTTCTTCCTGCTGGTGGCGGCCGGCACCTTCGGGCCGGGCATCCTGCGCGAATTGGGTTGGCTCCGCGACAAGGACGAGTTCCAGCGCCAGGCCGCACACCGCGCCGGCTACCACGCGTTTCTAACCGTCGGATTGGTGGCCTTTCTCCTCGTCGCCTTCTTCCGGACCGGTGGGACGATGGAGCATCCTCATAGACTTGTCACGTTCTTCCTGGCGCTTTTGTGGTTCACATGGTTCTTCAGCTCGCTTCTGGCTTATTGGGGAGTCCAAAAGACAGCCGCGCGAATCCTGATCGCGTTCGGTTGCGTCTGGCTCGTCTTCACCATCATCAGCAATCTCGGTCCCGAGTGGACGGGCTGGGCGGCTTTGCTTCTGCACCCGCTGCTCGCAGCGCCATTCTTCGTCCTGGCTTGGCTCTCCACCCGCTGGCCGCGCGTCGCCGGAATCCTCCTGTTGACCGTATCAGTACTCTTCTTCCTGTTGGTCTTCATGCGAGTCTTCGCGAGGACGGGCGGTCCGGGACTGATCAACAGCAGCGTCACGTTCATTTTCTTTGTCGGCCCGCTCCTCGCCAGCGGCGTCGCGCTCCTCTGCACGGGGAAGAAAAGTGAGTGCCCGGAGGATGGGGAAGAGGTGCCGATGACCAGGAAGTGATAGCCATGATCTTCCGGCAGGGAAATAAATCCCTGCCCGATTCAATAGGAGTTACAACGATGAAAAAGGAAACGATCTTGATCTGCTGCTCCATCGCGATGCTGCTTACGGCGATGGGCTTCATCATCCCCACGACCCAGGGAAGTGGCGCCGCTACCCAAGAGAAAACAGAAGCACTACGCGTAGGCACCTTCGACTCGCGTGGCGTAGCCCTGGCCTACGGTCGATCGGCCCGGCCGGACTGCCTGCTGGCCAAGGTGGCCGAACTCAGGAAGGAGCACGAGCAGGCAAGAAAGGAGGGCAACGAAGATCGGATGAAGGAACTGGAGATGGAACCGCCGGCGCTGCAGGAGCAGATCCACAAGCAGGTATTCAGCGGCGCACCCATCGACGACATCCTGGCGCTCATCAAAGATGATCTGCCGAAAGTGGCCGAGGCGGCAAATGTGAAGTTGATCGTTAGCGGCGTGCTGCACAGTGGTTCCGATGTCAAACTGGTAGACATCACGCAGGAAATGTGCGCACCGTTCGAACCCGATGATGAAACACAGAAGATGATCAAGCAGATCATCGCAATGCCACCAGTGGCCGAGTCGGAGCTGTCACACGATCGCTGAACGGCATTCCGAGTGGCAGCCGCACTCTTGCGGGTGGCAAACGAGTCCATGCCCCATCCAGAAGGAGGCCAGATGATCAGGGAATTACCAACTTGGTTTGCTGCCGATCCGGCCCGCTATCCCCGGTGCACCGTGAGCGCTGCGGCGACACAGCGGCCAGGATGATCAGTCGAGCCGATGTGGAAGCGGCTCTGAGGATTCTGTAGAACATATGCCCAATATTGGCTGTCTTCGGAATTCAAACTCCCCGAGCGCAACCCTCTTCGTGACGTTGACTCTTTCGCTGAGAGGGAGAGCTAATCGACAATACACTGCGGCACAGTGGCCCCAGTGCCGTAGGTATCACCACAAACAAAGCCGAGCAACGTCGCCCAACCCGACTCAGCGTCCGTCAGGCAAGAGAAAGACGCTCGCCACGCACACGCCGGCAATCACCCACACCCACAACAGCGAGTGAACGAAGATCGGAAAGACCATCATGGCCAGGCCGATGCCGAGGTTTCGCAGGTGGTCCATCTTCTTGCCGTGGACGAACAGGGCGAGCCCGACCAGGGAGATGGCGAGACCGGAAAACAGCAGTCCGGGATCGGTAAGATCCATCGCGTGGCCCTCCTCTTAGAGGTGTATCGACCATCGGTGGCCCCGACTCCGGGCCGGCTGCGCCTGCAGTGCGGGTTGCG
>JADFIM010000121.1 GCA_022566725.1 Planctomycetota bacterium | reverse complement strand
ACCGGCCACCCTGGCTCCGGTGCGCTTGGCGTGGTCGGCGATCTCGCGCGCCGACGCGTCCAGCGCCGTGAGATTCCGTCGGCAGCGTTGCTCGAGGCCCTCGAGGATCACGAACGCCCCCCCCTTCTCCTGCGTCAGGATGTCCATCACCTTCATCAGCTCGTCGCTGTTCGCAACGAACGACTCCACGTCCTTGTAGTCGGCCGACGCCTGACCCGACGTCTGCGCACCGAGTTCCAGTTGCCGCCACCCCAGGCCCGCCGCCAGGAGGACGCCGAACGCCCCCACCAAGGCCACCACGAGCAACAGGGTGATGTAGTTCTTGATCCGCATGAAATGCCGGTTGTCCGCCCGACGGGCCCGTCACTCGCTCCCCGTCGCCGCCGACACCATGGCCAGAAGCTCTGCCGCGCACCGTTGGGCCGCCCCCGCCGCCGGCGCCGTCGAGCCCTTGCCCCGCAGCCCGCCGAACGCCTTTCGCGTCGTCGCGTCGACGTCGCCCACCACCACCGCCTCGCGATCGCCCGGCGGCAGGTCCGCGAATTCCTCCTCCAGGCCAGCATGCACCAGCAGGTGCGGGGTCAGCCGGTGCCGGGCCAGATGGGTGCGCGCAAGCTGGGCCGGGGTCAGCACCTCCCCGGGGGCGAGGTCGAGCAGCGCGATATCTTCCACGAAAGTATCGAGTTCGGCTTGCCGGTCACGCTGAAGAAGTTCATGCAAGCTCAGGGCGTGAATCCGGGCGGCCGACGAATTGTCCGCGACGATGCTGTGGCGCTGGACCGCTGGCTGGACGAGCAGGGTATCGCGCACCGCACAGTGGGCATGACCATCGGCGCCACCGACTGAAACGGTCCCGAGAGTCGCTAGCGGTGCGGGACCCTCACGCTCGCTGGGAGAGGTAAGAGACAGAACGCCTGGCCCGGCGGTGGCGTCCTAACCGATTGGAGGTGGTACGCCTTCCCAACAAAACGCCCCCGGGGTGCTGGCCGGGGGCGTCGTCAATGGTGTTTGAACCGGAGGCCTATGGTTGCGCCTCCAGAAGCGCCAGCAGCACACACGCGCACACGAAGGCTTCGGAGTCGCTTGCGTCGATCAGCCAGTCCTGGTATTCGTCCACGCTGTCGAATCCCATTTGCGCCAGCGCCGCGGTGAGCGATGGATCGTCACCCGATCCGTTGTGGTTGCTACCGCCGCCGCCTTGAGCGCTCTCGCCGCCTTTCTCGACTCCTGCATGCGATGTGATGATTGCGGCCGACAGGCGTTGGTCATTGGCCGCAACCCCACCGATAGCCCCGGGCTCTGCCGGGGGCCAACGACAGTGGATGCGCTTGCACCATTTCCCCGCGGCCGAGTCGCGGGCTATGGCATGAAGCGCGCGTTTTGGGGCGACGGCTCCACGCGGCGCCGGTGGGTTGACCGCCAAAGCCTGCCGTCGTCCGAGCCAAGCGCAAACGCACGAAGGCGAGCACACCTTGAATAGACTACTTAGCCAGGACGTAAATAGGTGACTGTCCCGAATATCTCCCAACCCAAGTGCAAACGCACGAAGGCGAGCACACCTTGAATGGACTACTCAGCCAGGACGTAAATAGGTGACTGTCCCGAATATCTCCGAATATCTCCCCGAATATCTCCGGCGACGTCTAGGCCAGAGGCCAGCTAAGACCAACAGACAAACGCTCCCGGGTGCGGGGACACCAAAGTGCAGGTCATCGATTTCGGCTTCGAATCCGGGCGCACCCTCTACCACCACCGCCGCGTCAAACAACTGGCTGGAAATCAGCCCCAGGAAGTTGCCTACACCGGCGCCTCCATTCAGGTTACTGGTGAAAAACAAGCGTCCCTGGCTATACAACTCGATGCTGAGGAACCCAGGGAAGTCCACGCCGATCCAGGCCTGGGGCGTGTCGAACGCGACGGAGATGTTGCCGTTGCCGTCCAGCCCCCACCCATCCTCCGGGTAAGTAATCGGGTCAAACGGGGAGATGCTGTCGTTGCCGTCGGTGAACAGGATGCCGAGGTCGGCGTACTGGTCGGTGATGAACGTGCCCGGCGCGAAACCAGTGAAATCGACCGTGGTGAAGTCCCCGACCGCCGCGATCCAGGAATCTTTGTCCGTGAACTCCTCAACAAATCCGCCGAGGGCCTGACCATTGCCGGGCCAGGCCATTATGGCCGCAGCGATCAGTCCGGTCGTTGTCTTTCGCAGGCGCATGGCTCTTCTCTCTTCCTACCGTGCGCCGAGGCCGCGACAAGGCGATATGAGCCCCGACGACGTGCCCAGCCTACCTCAAGAAGCTGGAATTGCAAGGGCAAAATGGCGAGACTGGGCAGATTGTGCCAGGCCCGGCGGCCCCCCCGTGGCCACGTCATAACCGCGCTGGGCACAGCCCGGCTCTAAATGGCAATCGGGCCTGGAAGGACATCGCGATTTGTGCGAGGTCAGTGGCGCTCGTTGCAGCGCAGGCTACTTCTCCGGGTCCGCGGTGACGGTTCGTCGGTCCGCTGGGCTCCTCGATGTCTCCTGCTCGGCGAGTCGCTGCGGCATGGGTACCAAGATCAAGTCGACGCGACGATTCGCCGCGGCGCCCTTGGGGCCGTTGGGAACGATCGGTCGGAACTCGCCGTACCCGGCTACCTGAATGCGCGCCGGCTCGACGCCCGCGCCCGCTAACGCCGTGCGCACGGAGATCGCACGGTGAACGGACAGATGCATGTTGGTCGGATGCCTCTGGCGGGTGGCGGGGCGCTCGATGGGCACGTTGTCGGTGTGGCCGATGATGCGCAGCTCAAACGGCGAGGCCTGCTCGGCGTTGAGGATGTCGGCCAGCGTAGCGATGGTGGCGGCGGCGTCCGGCTTCAATTCCGCCGAGCCGAGGTCGAATGTGAAATCGCTGGCAAAGCGAAGCATCCCGGTGCTCGCGTCGAACGAGAGCAGGTTGGGATACGCCGAGGCCAATTGATCCAGCGCGACCTCAAGCTCCACGGGCAGAGGACCAAACTCAAGCTGGCTGACGCGCCGCAGAAGCCCGTCGTATCGGCGAGCCTGCGTCTGCACCTGTTCGTTGAGGCCGTTGATTCGCGTCTGCAAGGAACCGTTCTGCGCCTTGGCTTCGGCAAGTTGCTTGCGGGCCGTGCGCAAGGCTGTCTTGGCGCCGTCTCGCTCTTGCTCGAGGCTGACAATCATCTCCTCTTGGGTGCGAACGCTCAATCGGGCCTGGTCGAACTTGTCCTGTTGGACACAACCACTGCCAACAATCAGAAACGCAACGGTGGTGATCGTAGCGGCACGTCGCATGGGGTACTCCTCACAAGCGGTTGGGGTGAAGTCCGGGGGCAAAGTCCGGGACGGATCAGTCGTAGTCGAGTCACCGGCTCGGTATGCTACAGCGCATTGAGCCGACATGTTGGTTGTCGGTCCAGGCGGCTTTGGAAGTTGAACGGTCGTCGCCCGTTGAAAGGTTGGAAGTCACCGCGTGGAACGGCTTTGAGTCAAATGGGCGGCCGGCGAACGCTGATCCGAGCGGGCCTGGTGGTGGATGCTGAGGGCTGCCGGGCCGGTCCGGGGGCGGTTCTTGTTGATGGGCCGCGCATTGTGGCGGCCGGCGCCCCGGCAGCGATCGGCCGACCGTCGGGTGCAAGGACAGTTGATCTGCCTGATGCGGTGGTGCTACCCGGCTTGGTCAACGTCCATTGCCATCTTGACCTCAGCCACATCGGCCCCGTCCCGTTCGGCGGGGATTTCGTGGATTGGATCGATCGGGTTCGACTCAAGCGGGCAGGAGATGACCAGGCGATCGCGGCTTCGGTTCGCCGAGGCATTGATCTGGCCCGCGCTGGCGGCACGGCCCTGGTGGGAGACATCGCCGGAGCCGGCTCGCGGATCCCGATCGGCGAGCTGCGGGCAGCCGGCCTGGCAGGCGTCAGCTTTCTGGAAGTCTTCGGCGTGGGTAGACGCCAGGGCAACGCGATTCGGGCGCTTACCGAGGCTGTGAAGTTCGAATCGAATCGAGATGGGAGCCAAGACGGCCTGCGTCTCGGTGCTGGGCCGCATGCGCCTTATTCGTGCGGGATCGACGTGTACCGAGCCGCGGCCGAACTGGGAGTGCCCGTGGCGACGCACCTGGCGGAATCCCTTGAGGAGCTGCAATTCATCAGGGCGGCTGAGGGGCCGCTGGCCGGGCTGCTGAAGCGCCTGGGGGTCTGGGACGAGACCATTTTCGCCCATCAGGCCCATCCGATCGACTATCTCGCTGACGCGCTGCGTGCGACCCCGTTCATCGCCGCGCATCTGAATTATGTCGAGGATCGGCACCTGGAGCTGTTGGCCGATTGGCGGACCACCGTGGCGTACTGCCCTCGGGCCAGCGCGTATTTCGGCCACCCGCAGCCGGGCCGGTCGCCGCATCGCTATCGCCAGATGCTCGAAGCAGGGGTTAGCGTCGCGCTGGGGACCGACAGTCTGATTTGTCTGGACACGCCCGATCGAATCAGCGTGTTGGATGAGATGCGCTTCTTGTACCGACGCGACGGGACCGATCCCATGACGCTGCTGCGGATGGCGACGACGGCAGGGGCGGTCGCGCTGGGCGCTGACCCATCGCTCGTCACGCTGGCTCCGGGGCCGACAGCAGGGCTGCTGGCCGCAACGTTTGATCCTCACAACCCACTTGATCCGCTCCGGCAGGTTCTGCAACGCGATGACCCGGTGCGGTGGATCGTCGCTCCCGCTCCAGCTGGCGAGTCGCAAACCGGACCAACAACTTGAATATGGTTTGAGGCGGCCATACAACCGTTGTCGGCTCGGGAGAACATGATGACGGCGCGCTTCACAGCGTATTCACCTGATCCGGTCACGGTTGCGCGGCGTCTGCTTGGGCAACGACTCGTTCGCATCGTTGACGGTCATCGCCTGGCAGGGACGATCGTCGAGGTCGAAGCATATCTTGGCGCGCGCGATCAAGCTGCGCACACCTACCGCGGCCGGCGGACCGCTCGCAACGAATCGATGTATTTGGCCGGCGGCCATGCCTATGTGTATTTGACCTATGGGATGCACCATTGCCTCAACGTCGTGTGCGGCCAGGCCGGCGACGGCGTGGCAGTGCTGCTGCGGGCGCTTGAGCCCACCCAGGGGATCGACCAGATGTTTGCGAATCGTCGAATCGCCAACCACGAGCGCGACCTCTGTTCGGGCCCGGCGAAGCTGACCCAGTCGCTTGCGATCGATCGTGCGCTGGACGGCGTGGATCTTCGCCGTGGTCGGTTCTTGTTCGTGGAACAGCTGCGGCCTCGACCGTTGCCCCCGAGCCGTGTGGTCCGAACCGCGCGAATAGGCGTGGAATCTGCCGGTGCTTGGGCCCGGCGGCTGCTGCGGTTCCACATCAAGGATCATCCGCATGTATCTGGCCGAGGGATCAGGAGGAAGACTTGACTTTTTGGGCGACATCGGCCCCATCAGGCCGATATGATGACGCTCCAGGGTCCCCACGGTATTCGCGCGATGAGCCAGCATAAACAAGAACTCATCTGGAAGAAGCTTCTGGCTGCCGGTCCCTATCCAGTCGAAGCATTCGCGTTCGTGCGGGAAGGTCTCAATTATGCCGTGGAGCACGTGCACGAGGAGGCGGAGTTGCTAGACGAAGCCGATCGTCACATCACTGGCCAGGAATTGTGTATTGGTTTGCGCGACCTGGCGATCGAGACCTATGGGTTGCTAGCGCCCGTGGTGCTTGAGCATTGGAAGGTCAAGCGGACGAACGACTTCGGCCAAATCGTCTTTGCCATGATCGATGCAGGCTTGATGACGAGGACCTCCAGCGATTCCTTGGAGGATTTCCAGGCCGTGTACGACTTCGAAGATGCGTTCAATCGTGAGGTGCTGCTGTCGCGGATCGGCGCCGGGTGACGAAGCCCAAGCTGGGGTGAGACGGTCGCAGGGCGGGGCATGTTCGCAAGTGCAACCTCCTCAAGCCCCAGGCCTCAAGCCTTCGCGACTTGCCAGGCTGGGCTGATGCGATAGGCTCGGACGCATGGCGCAGCAAAGCGAGCAGAAGTTTCCCCGCGAGCGCCCCAACGTATCCTTTGAACGTCTACGCATCTGGCAGATCCAGGCGGTGCGGGACGTGCTGCTGGTGGCGGTGGTGGCGGCGTTGGTATGGCTGGGCTACGCGCTGCGGGCTGTTACCGTTCCGCTGCTCGTGGCGCTTCTGCTGGCCTATCTGTTCGAGCCGCTCGTCGCGCGGCTGTCAAGACATCGCAAGCTCAGCCGACCGATCGTGGTCGGCGGATTGTTGGGGTCCGTCGGGGTGGCCCTCCTTGCCGTGCTTGCGGTCGTCATCCCGGTCGTTGTGGGTCAGACCGCTGATCTGGTGACGAAGTATCAGCAAGGCCAGTTCCATGAGACGGCCGTCAAACTCAGCGGATATCTCCCGGAGCCGTGGCGGGAGCAGGCAGGCGGTTTGATCAAGTATCTACCCGGGGCGCCCCAGACCGCTCGCGAGGATGTTGGCGAATCTGGAGAACAACCGCGATCGACCGGCGGCTTGGATAACCCTCCGCCTGCGCAAGAATCCGTTGATGCTGGAGCCAGCGTCGCGATTGAGATGAGCGCGACCGGGGAGAATGAGGAGGCTCGCATCCGGGCTATCGTGCGGGATGAGCTCCAGCGGGTCTCTGGGCTCTCCTCCACAAGCGAGGGACCTGATCAGCAGTCCCAGGGGTGGCTCGGTCTAGCCAAAGGCGGGGCCAAGGCGGTGTCCGCGGTGCTGGCCCACATCATTCGTCTGGGATTCCTGGCCTTCCTGATCCCGTTCTATTTCTTCTTCTTCAGCGTGTGGTATCCATCCGTGGTGACCTTCGGCCGCAGCCTGATTCCCCAATCAAACCGACAGCGGACGTTTGAGCTGTTCTCGAAGATGGATCGTGTGGTTGCCGGTTTCGTTCGCGGACGAATCGTGATCGCCCTGATCATGGGTGCGATGCTTGCAGTCGGCTGGTGGATCGTTGGCGTACCGGGTTCGATCGCGCTGGGGTTTGTGGTGGGCGTATTCTGTGCCGTGCCGTATCTCGGTACGATCGGCATTCCCGTCGCGGTGGGCCTGCTGTTCTTCAATCATCTCGCGCTGCCGGTCGAGGATCGAACTATCTGGTTGGGCTGGTGGGGCGTCATCCTTTGGCCAACGTTGGTCTTCGGTGTGGTGCAGATAGTCGAAGGCTACATTCTCACTCCCATGATCGCGGGCAAGGCGACCAACCTGGATCCCGTGACCATCCTTGTGGCGGTGTTGGCGGGCGGCTCCATCATGGGCGTCTACGGCATGTTGTTAGCCATCCCGGTAGCTGCATGCCTCAAGATCCTCTGCACCGATCTGCTGCTGCCCAATGTCCGCGCCTGGACGCGCGGAGAGGTCGCCGATCCGCTGCCGATTGATGACGGCGACTAAGAATCGTCGAAACGACGAAAAGTCAAGACGTCGAAATGTCGCAACGTGATCCAAGGTGTGGTGCCCCCGTGTATTCACTGGGGGCTCATTGGTCTGCGATCATGCGCCGCTCAACGGCGTTTCTTTCGCTGTTTGAACCCGCGCAGCTGGACCGCTCAGAGCGAGCAAGCAACTGCGCGAAACGCGGAAGCAATTACTATCAGGTTGTAAGGACCTGCTCTGGACCGCGATGCGGTTCATTCACGCGGGCAGGCAGTTCCGCAGATGGACCAAGCAGTTGCCAATTCGGGCAACGGCATTGCCCGAACCGACCGAGCAGTTGCCCCGCGCTGGCAGAGGTTTGCTCGGAAACGAGCGATGCCTCTTGCGATATGAAACTCTGATATGTAGATCTGGGCCGAGCGTGACGCTTCGATTGATCCACCCTGCTCGGGTGTTGGGATATGCTATACTCAGGTAGATTCTTATCAGGCTGAACACTCATTCTGCGGAATCGGAAACCGCAATGGCGCAACGACGATCTAAGTCACGAAAGAAACCGTCTGCCAAGAAGTCGCGTAAGCCCAAGAATCGCGCCAAGGACGCGGGAACGAGC
This sequence comes from Planctomycetota bacterium, assembly GCA_022566725.1. Classification (GTDB taxonomy): domain Bacteria; phylum Planctomycetota; class Phycisphaerae; order Phycisphaerales; family SM1A02; genus JADFFQ01. The sequence goes on along the minus strand of JADFIM010000121.1, from coordinate 235 downwards.
ACAAGGAGCGCGAAGCAAGAATCCTCCTCGACACCGCCTACTACACGTCCGGCTGCAAAGCCGGTGCCCACTTTTCACCGCTTGCTCGACGCCTTAACAGCCGAGGCCTCTGACGATCAGCTCAACGACCTTGTCCGTGAGTTGATAGCCAAGGTCTTGAGCGAGCATCCGGTTGTTGATCAATACAATCTCCTCCTCCTTTTCGATAAGACGAGGCTACTGCGTGCAGATGCAG
>JADFIM010000120.1 GCA_022566725.1 Planctomycetota bacterium | reverse complement strand
ACAAAGGCTTTCGTTCCAATCAGATTGCCATCTTGACCTACAACTATGATCGGTCATTGGAGCACTCCATGTTCACGATGCTTCGCGGGCTCGGTCTTTCGGAGGAAGACTGTCGAAAGGCAGTACAGGCGCTTCATATTCGCCATCTACACGGACAAATTGGGTATCTGCCCGAAATTGACGAGGAGGGCCGACACTACGAACCAACGGTTGACGCAGCTCGTCTGAAGCTGGCGATGCGGGGCATTCAGGTTGTACATGAGGCTGTAGAGAAGAACCCGGTGTTTCAAGACGCACACTTATTCTTGCGACAAGCCAAGCATGTAATCTTCCTCGGCTTCGGCTATCTGAACAGGAACGTGGAGCGCCTGAAGCTTCAAGAGCACCGCATGACGAACACGTCCTATTGGGGTACAGGGGTAGCGGTCACACCAGCGGAAGCTCAGCAGTATGCGCGGCTGTTTCCTAAGAATGGTTCCGGGGATGGCCCAAGGCACATCAGCATCGACACAATGCTGAAGAGCGTGAAGGCCTACTTGCGCAACTACCCTTACCTGTTCACGGAGTGAGGGCGGAGGTACGCAGCCTTGTGTGGAGAAAAGGGGACGGGAGTGCCCAGGAGAAGCGCATGAGCACAATTCGAGATTGGTCGATCCCCGGTTCAAACCGCCAGCCGATCATCGGCAACGCTCACCTTCCAGCCGGCGATCCGAGGGGTGTGGTTCTGATTGCCCACGGATTCAAGGGGTACAAGGACTACGGCATGTTTCCGCGGATCGCCGAGGCCGCCGCGGCGGCCGGGTTCATCGCTCATCGCTTCAACTTCAGTCATTCAGGAATGACCAACGTGATCGAGACGTTCGAGCGGCCGGACCTGTTTGAGCGCGACACGTACAACAAGCAGGTCCATGACCTGCGGGCGATCGTTGCGGCGGTCAAGGACGGGCGACTTGACGGCCAGGGGCTTGCGTACGTGATGTTCGGCCACTCGCGCGGCGGGGTGACCGTGCTGCTGGCGGCCGGCCGGTATGCCGACGATGCTGCCTTTCCTCAGCCGGCGGGGATCATCACCGCCTCGGCGCCCAGCTCGTGCCGGGCAATGGCGCCTCAGCAGGCCGAGGCACTCCTGGCCGAAGGATTCCTTGAATCGCCCTCCGCTCGCACCGGGCAGACGCTACGGATCGGCAAAGGATTCCTCACCGAGCAGCTCGAAGATCCCGACGCCCACGACCTGCCTGCGCTGATCGCCTCGATCACCTGCCCCGTGCTCATCATCCACGGCGAGGCTGATCCCACCGTGCCTGCCGAATGTGCTCAACACCTCGCCCAGGCGGCGGGTGAGACGGCGGAGGTGATCGTAATCGCCGGCGGCAATCACGTCTTCAACACACCCAACCCCATGCCTCCCGACGCTGAGTCCAGCCCGCAACTGGACGAGCTGTTGGCCGCTGCGACCGAGTTTGCCCGTCAAGCGTGTATTGATACGCGCTTGGAATAGCATCTTCGGGCGGATTGTTTCAGCCGCAGATGAATCTGTGCGGGTGCCTGCGGATGCTTATCCGCCGCGAGCACCAGGAACCGCGTGTGCCACAGTCGGTTTCGATTCGATCAACTGCCCATCCTTCGGGCGGGCGCCCACGGAAGCCGCAGGCGCGATCCGTCGCCGGCCGCGATCGACATCTACATCGGTTCGGCTTCCGTCGGAGGTGATCTGTTCGATTCGTACCGCGACCTGCTTGGACACCCCGCGCTCCTGCATGGTCACGCCGTACAGGAGATCGCACGCCTGCATGGTGCGCTTGTGGTGGGTGATGATGATGAAGTGGCTGCGGTCAAGGAACGGCAGCAGCGCATTGCAGAACCGCTCGACGTTCGCATCGTCCAGCGCCGCATCGACCTCATCGAGCACACAGAACGGAGAGGGTTTGGATTTGAAGATCGCCATCAACAATGCGACGGCCGTCAGGGCCTTCTCCCCGCCGGAGAGCTGATTGATGACGCGTGGCTCCTTGCCCGGCGGCTTGGCCTTGATCTCGATGCCGGAGGCCAGCCAGTCCACATTGCCGCTCTCATCCGGCAGCAGCATGAGGTCGGCGGCCCCGCCGCCGAACAGCTTGCGGAACATGCCATCGGCCCCCGCAAAGTTGTCACGTACCGCGTTGAAGGTTTCTTCGAATCGCTGCCGGCTGGCGACATCAAGCTCGCTGATCAGCGATTCAAGCTGCCGCTGCGCAGCGTCGATGTCCTGGACCTGATTCTTCAGATCGAGGTTTCGCTGCGTGAGCATCGTCTCTTCATCGACGGCGTCGAGATTGACGTTGCCGAGCTTGCGGAGGTCTTCGCGCAGACCGTCGATCTCGGCTTGGGCTGCCTCGCGGTCGATTGGGTCGTAGTGCTCGATTTGCTCCCGGGCGGTTCGATGGGCCGGATACGCTTCGGCCAGGTCGAGCTCCAGATCGGCCAGGGTGCGCTCCTCAAGCGACTCGCGCTTGACCTCGACTTCACGGCGTGTGATTTCGGTGGCATGGTATTCCCGGTCAATCTTCATCGCCTGCGCTCGGGCGGCGTTGAGTTGCTCGGCCGATTGCTCGACGCGTCGGCCGGCCGCCTGCAACTGTTGCTGGGTTTCGGCGAACGCGAGCTCGATTGCCGCAAGGCCCTCATCGGCGGTGCCCATCTCTTCGACAGCTTCCGCGATGGTGGCTTCGTAATGTTCGATCTGCGAGCATCGTTGCTGAAGCTGATCTTTGCCGATGCCCTGCTGTCGTTGGGTCTCCTCGACGGCCAGCTCGATATGACGCTGCTCGCGCCGTAGAGCATCGAGCTTCTCGCCCGACTGACCGAGTTGGACCCGGGCGGCGGTGAGGCGCTCCCCCACGGCGCAGGCTTCGGCTGAATCAGTCTTCAGTTGCAGTTGGGCACGCTCGATCAACTGATTCTGCTCATCGAGCGAGCAAGAGAGCGCGTCGATTTGATCGGTCAGATCGCCGCGCTCGGCCTCGAGTCGATTTAGGCGCAGCGTCAGCTCGACCTGCTCGGCCATCAGCCCGGCCTGCTCGCGGTCGATTCGTTGGAGATCGTTGGCGGCCTGCTGCGCCCGGTGTTGAGCGTCAACGACCTCGTGGCGGGCCACGTGCAAGCGATCGGACACGGCCGCGTGCTGCTGCTGGGCCTGAGCCGATTCGGTTTGCAGGTTGCGGAGATCGGCGGTGAGGGTCTCCACGCGGTCGTCAAGTCTGGTACAGGCCTTCGCGAGGTCGGCCAACTCAGCCCGGCGGGTCAGCCAACCGTCGCCGGCGCGGGAGGCGCAGGCCCGGCCCAGGGTGACCCGCCCATCGGGTTCGAGGACCTCGCCCGCTTTGGTCACGAACCGCCAACCGCTCAGCGGTCCGGCCCCAAGCAGGGTCGCCGCGCCGAGGTCGGCGACGATCAGCGTCTTGCCGAGCAGTCTGGCCACGGCGTCGCCGGCCTGAGGCTGAACCCTCATCACCGACATCAACGGCGTGACCCATTCCGGCAGCGGCTGTGCCGATTCATCGGGCTCGCTGTGCGTCGATTGGTCGATCGGCTCGGCCGCGATCAGCCGTACCTGGCCGGGCATGTCGCGCAAAGCCGCTGAAAGGTGTTCCAGGTCGCGCTGGTGCTCGACCAGCAGCAACTCGATGTCAGGTCCCAGGGCCGCCTCAACCAGCGGGGCGTGGGCTCGGTCGGTGTCGATTGCGTCCGCCAGCAAACCACGCACACCCGTGAATTCCTCAGCGTTCTCCAGGATGGTCTTGACCGCGTCGGTAAGCCCCTCGCGTGCGTGTTGCATTTCCTGAAGCAGGTGTCGTCGGGAGTCCGTCGAGGCCAGTTCGTGGCGGACTTCGGCCAATGTGTGGGTCAACCCTGCCTGACGATCGCCCAGGTCGGCTGCGGCCCGATCGTGCTCGGCCAGTTGGGCCGTCAGACGCTGGGTCTCGGCCGCCGCGCAGCTGCGGTTCTTGTCGGCCTGAGCGTGGTCGCCTTCCAATCGCTCCAACTCGCCCGCCAGTTGCGTCGACCGCCCGGCCAGGCGCTGCTGCTGCTCGGTGAGGGTCTTGTGCCGGCCGTCGATTGACTCACCCTGTGCCACGAGCCGCGACCGTTTCTGCTCGATGCCGGCGACGGTCTCGCGGGTTTGCTCGTACCGCTGCTGAGCTTCGACCACCGCTTGCCCAAGCCGCGTCGATTCGTCACTGAGTTCAAGGACCGTCCGCTCGTTCTCGGCGAGGCGATGCGTGGCGCGGGTGACGCAAGCTTGGGCTTCGTCAACCTGCTGCGTAAGTAACTTGATGCGGGCCGACAGCTCACCCATGCGAGCGCGATCTTGCTCGCTGTGCTGGCGAATCTCGATCAGATTACGCTGCGTGAACGCACGTCTCTGCTCGGCATGCTTCTTCGCGGCGAGGAGCTCCAATCGCTGCTGCTCGAGTTGGCGCTGCTGGCAGTCCAGCTTATGCCGGGCGATTTCCGCGGCCTGCTTGTTGTCCTCAAGCTGTTGAAGCTGGGCGGCGAGCCGGCGGCGGTGTGCCTCAAGGTCGGCGATCTCTCCGGACAGCTTTTGCTGCCGGTCTCGCAACTCGTGATAAAGATCAAGTGCTAGATCCGTCCGCAGTTGGTGGAAGCGGCTCTCGAGTTTCTGAAAGCGCCGGGCCTTGGCGGCCTGGCGCTGAACGATGCGCAGCCTGCGGTCCGTCTGATCCAACTGCTCGCGCGCCCGGACCAGATTGATCTCGGTACGTTCGAGTTTGCGGGCAGCCTCAATCTTGCGGGCTTTGAACTTTGAGATGCCTGCGGCCTCTTCGAGGATGACCCGCCGATCAAGCGGGTTGGCGGTGAGCATGGCATCGACTTTTCCCTGCTCGATGATCGAGTAGGCGCCGACGCCGACGCCCGTATCCATGAACAGCTCTTTGATGTCGCGGAGCCGGCACTTTCGAGCGTTGATGAGGTACTCGCTGTTGCCGTCCCGGTAGAGCCGGCGGGTCACGTCAACCTGCTCGGTATCAACCCCGAGCAACCTGCGGTGCTTGGAATCCGATGGGTCGAGGTTGACGACGGGATTGTCGAACGTGAGGGTGACGGTCGCGGCGCCGAGCGGCTTGCGGCCAGCGGATCCCGCGAAGATCACGTCCATCATCGCGCCGCCCCGCAAGCTCTTGGCGGAACGCTCGCCGAGCACCCACTTGATCGCATCCACCACGTTGGATTTGCCGCAGCCGTTGGGCCCGACGATGCCGGAAATGGGTGCGTCGAACCGCAACTCCATCGGATCGGCGAAGGACTTGAATCCCGCAAGCGCGATCTTCGACAGACGCGTGCGGTGGTGATTGGGCTCGGGGGCTGCTGACACCGGCTGGCCTGGAGCGGAGGGTTCGATTTCGCGGATCACCTGGTGATTCCGATCGTGTTGGCGGAGGATGCCGACCGAGGCAAGTCGAGCTATCGAGGAGCCGTCGGTTGGCCTGGGGCCGGGGGAGTCAGGACGCCGGGGCGGGTCGCCGGGGCCACGGGGTCTGGATCAGGCACCGGTGGGATGTCCGGCTCAATCCGTGCCTGCGGCGGTTCGGGCGAATCAGGTTCGTCGGTCCTGAACTCCGGTCGCTCCGTTACGGGTTCTCGGCGCTCCTGGCGGACAATCGCCGCAAGAATGCGATCCTGTTCGGCCTTGAAATCGGCCTTCAGATAGCCTTGTCTCCAGATTTGGTGAAGCACACCCACCACCTGGCTGTAGCTGAGCCCCAAGCCGGGCAGCGGCCGTTGAATCGTTGTGCTGTGGCCGAGAAACTCAACGAACTCGGCAAGCCTGGGGCTCGTGCGGTGGATAATCCCCTCGATGGTGTCCGGCAGGCGGTAGTAGACCTCGATCGTCTCCTGCTCGAGATCGCCTTTGATCATGAAGCGGTTCGACCAGATGCTGACCGTCGCGGGCCGGTCCACGGAGAGGTCCGCCCCAAACAGAACGATGCGAGGTAGACCGATTTGGGTGATGTAGACCATCGGCTGCTGTGACTCAACCACGTCGATGACGAACTTGTCATCCACGCTGAGCCGATGGACGGATGGATCGCGCCGCTCGACCAGGGCTTCGTAGGCGGCGAGCCTCGTCTCCACATCATCATGGTTCAGGAGCCCGCGAAGGGCCCGGTCGATCAGCGGATCGATGCCCATTTCCGCCAGCAGATGGATCGCCTGGACACGTCCATCGACTGCCGGGCCTTGAGCAATGTCGATCAGATGGGGAATGACCAGCGGGTCGTCTAAACTCGCGCCGGCTCGCAGCGCGGCCAGCCGCGGCATCTCCTCAGGATAGTCATACAGATCCCTGATAATCGGCATGGCGCGTTTGCCCAGGGCCTGCCAGCGCCAGGACGCGGCTCTCGCAGCTGAGGGATTCTCGATGACATGCCGGCGGATCGTCGTGGCCACGGCCTCGGGGCCGACCTGACGGATCGTGGTGTGGCGCAGCAGCTGGATGAACTCTTCGGTGCGGTCCCGGTAGGAGGGGGGCACGGTGATCTCGATCGATTCATCGGACTCCCCGCGAGCGGTGGGGTCGCGCTGCCCGGGCTCCTGAGCGAACCGGGTGTTGATCGCATTCTGGATGATCGAGGCGTGGGTATGGCTGGGGGTGGCCAGACGCAGCTTCAGCGGCATATCCCGATCGACAACGCCGCCGTTGAGGATCAGGCCCGACCTTCGATTGACGGTGTCGCGCTCGGTGGCACCGGGCTCGGCAAAGGGGTTGATGAAGATTGGGCCACCGGATTTCGCCAGCGCGGCGGGCTGACGGCTTCCGGTCGGCGGCAGCAGCCGTGTGCCCCGGCCGGCCAGAGTCATCGGCAGCAGCTGGGCGGTGTACAGCCGACCGCCCTCCAGGCTGGTGGTGCTGGTGGTCGGATGCGCGTGCACACGGACGTCAAACTGGATTCCCTGCGGTGACGCGGGCGGGATCACCCCTTGCACGATAACCACCGCAGTGTCGGGAGAATCCAGCAGTGCCTCAGGCGAAAGACCGCCCCAGCCGCCGCGCGCGCCGCCGACGCCGTGGCGGGCGGCAGTGGCAATCATGTGGGCACGAACATCAGGCGGCACGTCGCTGGCGCCGGTGCCGTTGAGTCCCACGACCAGGCCGTAACCGTGCACCGCCACCGGTTCGTAACCCAGCAGCACCGTCTCCGAGGCCACCGTGCCGCGCATGATCTGCGGTACGTTAAGTCTCAGCGAGCGGTCTATTCGAGTCGGCTGCGGCCCCGGCTGGGTCCGTTCAATCTGTGAGCAGCCCAACACCGCCAACACTACGCTCCAACCGAGCGCGCCGAGGGCCGGCTTGTGAGAGGTCCGCTGTCCTGAAGGTGGCATCGCCGGCACGCAACCTGACCCCGCGGGGCGGGCGCCTGGCCTCCGCGGTCAAAGCCTAACAATAGCCGGCTGCGCCATCCGGCTCAATCGTTGGCATGCATCGGCTGCGGCACCGGCTGCTGGGCCATCTGCAACACCCGCTCCACCAGCTTCCCGATGCCTTCGTACACCTCGCTGATCCGCTCGGCGGACATGTATGCGGGGGTTGAGACGATGCGGTTGCACTGATCCACGCAAATCTCTTCGGTTTGGCGAGGTTGATGATGTGAGCCCATTCTCTCGATCGCGGTCGCGGTCGTCTCGTCCGTACCGATGGTGAGGGTGGAGCCGGTAATAACTTTCGCCCCAATCGTGGGCGAGATGCAGATCAGCCCGATGGGCTTGCCGGCCTGGTGAGCTTCGCGCAAGATGCGGGCGACTTCGGGATGAACTTCGCAATGGTCCGCTTCGGTGGCGAAGTTGCACAGGTTCTTCGCCGCCCCGTAGCCGCCGGGGAAGATGACCGCATCGAACGCGTCGCCACGGATGCCGGCCAGATCTTCGACCTCGCCGCGGGCAATCCGGGCCGATTCGACTCGCACATTGCGCGTCTCTTGGGTTGGCTCCCCGGTCAGATGATTGATCACGTGCATCTGATCGACGTTCGGGGCCGCGATCGTCACCGTCGCATCGGCCCGGTCAAGGTGCAGCAGGGTGATCACGGATTCGTGGATCTCACTGCCATCAAACACTCCGCACCCGGAAAGAATGACAAGAACATTGGCCATGTCGAGGTCTCCACAAAGGAAGCGATCAGCGTTCAGCTTTCAGCGGGCGGCATGAGACGGTGAACCAATATGGTACCGCCCCGGGTAAGCTGACAGCTGGTGGCTGATCGGTGACCGCTCGAATGCATGGGCGCTACTGGACTCGAACCA
>JADFIM010000119.1 GCA_022566725.1 Planctomycetota bacterium | reverse complement strand
GTGCAACTCCGTCAGGGCACGGTTACACCTGCAGCCCTCTGGTACTGCCACACATTTGATTCACTGGATCACCTCCTTGCTGAAAAAGGGTTTGCCCAGCCGACACGAGCGTGACCACTCGCCGCCGGGCTCTTTTCCCCTGAGCGTCCCCAGGGGCTCACCGCCCGGCCCCGCAAAGCCGCAAGCGGCGTAGGAGGCCGGTCGTCGCGGTCCGCTGCCGCCGCCCGGCGAGGGGTTCTCCCTCGGTTTGCCGGCCGCTCGCCGCGATACCGGCATTATCGCTTTCTGTCACGGCGGGGCAACAGAAAAATGCCAAAAGCCAGAATCGATTTGCAATGGGGCTTATCGGCCGGCGAGCCTAGCTTACGAGCCCGGTGAATCGCTGGGCATACCGTTACCTGCGGTACTCGTCGGGGTATTCGGCCGGCACACCCTTGCTGGTCGTCTCGACCACCGGCACGTCGGGTCGCTGACCGTGGGCTGAGCCGTCGTCAAAGAGCGTTTCGCTGGCCTCAGCCGCCTCCTCCATGGCCTTCATCTGCTCCCACTCCTCGATGGTGATGAGTACCTCCCTGGCAACGGACCCCTTGTGATCGCCGAGGATTCCCGCCTGGGCCATCTGATCGACCAGCCGTGATGACCGGCTGTAGCCGACGGCCAAGCGACGCTGCAGCAGCGACACGGAGCCCCGACCGGTCTCGATCATGATTCTGACCGCCTCATCGAACAGTGGATCGCGTTCGGCCGGCTTGATGCCTTCTCCGCCGTCCGCGCCCTCAGGCCGGATCGTCAGCAGGCTCCGATCGAACGTGGGGGAGGCGACGTTTCGCAGGAATCTGGTGACCTTGCGGATCTCCTGGTCGGTGACCAACGTGCCCTGGGCGCGCTGAACCTGCGAGGTGCGCGGGGTGAGAAAGAGCATGTCGCCCTGATCCAGCAACAGCTCCGCCCCCTTCTGGTCGAGCACAATGCGGCTGTCCATCCCCGAGGCCACCTTGAAGCTGACGCGGCAGGGCATGTTGGACTTGATCAGCCCCGTGACCACGTTCGCCTGAGGCCGCTGCGTGGCGACGATGAGGTGGAGCCCCACCGCTCTGGCCTTCTGAGCGATGCGCACGATCGACTGTTCAACCCCCTTGTGCGTCATGATCAGGTCGGCCAGCTCGTCGATGATGAAGACGATGTAGGGTAGCTTCTTGGGGATCTTCGCTCGCTCGGCGTCGTTGGCCGGCTGGAAGCGCTCGTACAACGTCGCTTCGGAGAGCCGGTTGTACGAGGCGACGTTTCGCACCGACGCTTCGCGAAGCAGCTCGTAGCGCTCTTCCATCTTGTCCACCGCCCACTCCAGGATTGCCGCGGCCTTGGTCGTCTCCGTCACCACCGGGCACATCAGGTGAGGGATGTCCTGAAACTGGCTCATCTCGACCATCTTCGGATCGACGAGGATCAGCTTCAGCTCATCGGGCCGCTTGGTATACAGCCAGCTCATGATGATTGTGTTCATGCACACGCTCTTGCCCGAGCCGGTGGTGCCGGCGATCAGCATGTGCGGCATGCGAGTGAGATCGGCAACGAGCGGCTCGCCGGAGGTGTCCTTTCCCAGGAACATGGGCAGGATCATGCCCTCTGCATGCCGGCCGCTCATCAGCTCTTTGAGGCGCACGCGCTCCTTGTACGGATTGGGCACCTCAATTCCCACGGTGGTCTTGCCCGCCATGTTGGGCACGATGCGGATATTGTGAGCCCGCAGGCTTCGCGCCAGATCGCTGGCCACGGCCTGGACCTTGGACACCTTGGTCCCGGGCGCCAGTTGCACCGAGTAGAGCGTGACCACCGGCCCCGACTCGACGCCCATCACCTCTCCATCGATGTAGTAGGTCCCAAGGGCGTCCTCCAATTGCTGCGCCTGTCTGCGGACAAACGCCTCCATCTTCGATGAATAGTTTGACTCCGGCTCTCCAAGGAGGTCCAGCGGCGGGAACTGGTATCCCTCGAAGCTTTCGGGCCGTGCAATGTCCTCGTCCCTGGCCACGGACTTGTGCGCCGCGGACATCCGCACCGGCAGCCTGGCAATCTTTTCTCGAAGTTCCTTCGGGCTCAGACGCCGGCGCCGTGTCTCTTCGGACGTCTGGTCATCCAGCGAATGCTCATCCGGGTCGAAGGCGTCGGTCGCCCCGAGACCACCGGCGTCAGCGTCAATGCGCGACATCTCCTTACGCCTACGTCGACGACCGCCTGGGGCTACCATCGTTGCGTCCGGTCCCGCGCGAAGCGCACCAGACAACCAGACGCTTGGGCGTATTCGTCTGCGCACGAGCATGAGTGATGCCATGAGAAGCCTTGGCAGCGCTCGCACGAGCCGATCAACCGCCACGATCGAGCCGACGCCGAAGCCGGCCAACAACGCCAGCAACGTCCCCACATCGCTGAAGCGTTGGCCCAGCTCGCCCACAATCAGCACTGCGACCAGGCCGGCGTGGGACCCGGCCAACGGTCCCGCCTGTGACGCCAGCAGGCCGTGCAAACCCGACACGGCCAGACCCATCAATGCCAAGCCTGTGGCGCGCAGCAATAGATGTCCCACGGCCCGTCCGCTGGCAGCCGCGGCCAGGTAGCCGGCAATGCCGGCCAGAATGACCCACGATCCGATCCCAAGGACGTAGTAGCTCCAGTAGGCGATCAAGGCGCCGACAAATCCGCAAAGATTGCGCGTCGGCTCGTTATGGACCGCGACCGTGTGCGACGGCCAGTCCGCAGAATCGAAGCTCGCCAGAGCCACGACAAGGAACAGCCAGACCGCTGTCAAGAGCACCCAACCCGCTCGTCTCGCCAGCAACCCAGGGGGCAGTTCAGGTCGGCGATTCGCGCGCACAATGACCGCTGTGCGTGCCATAGCTCCCTGCTATCGGCTCATTTGGAGCGATCAGGACAGGATTGCGGGCCCTCGCCCCCGGGGGCGAACCTCACCGGGGCGAGACACACCGGCCTTCTTTGGTCCGTCGCTCACGGGTCGGATTGCGTTTGCTCAACACTGCGCCTAGGCTCTGCGATTTCAACTCGCTCCCAAGTACCCCATGAAGTTCAATCTCATTGATATGGTGCTGGAACAGTCGCTTGACCGAATCGTGACGGTCAAGCATGTCAGCCTCGCCGAGGAGTACCTGGCGGACCACTTTCCGACCTTCCCGGTGCTGCCGGGCGTGCTGATGGTTGAGGCGATGGTTCAGGCGGCGAGGCGAATGCTTGCGGACCGCGGCGACCGGAGGCTGGTTCTGGGCGAGGTGAGGGCGCTGAAGTTCGGCAGCTTCGTCCGGCCGGGCGAGGCCCTGGAGGTGGAGGTCACGCTTGGGAAGCAGCTCGATGACGGCTCGTATCTGTGCCGCGGCACAGGGTGTGTGCGTCGCCACAAGGCGATCGGCCCAAGTACCGAGACAGCAGTCACCGGCCGGTTTATTATGCGGCCGGTTCGCAGCGAGCCCGACGCCGCATCCCCGCCGGGCTGAGCACAACGCCAAGTGGTCGCGGCATACAGGAGTAAGGTGGCGATGACGCGCGAGGAAATCTTCGAGAGTGTTCGCAAGGTGCTGGAGGAAGCGCTGGGCGTTGACGAGGATGAGGTCACCCCAGAGGCATCGCTCACGGGGGACCTTGAAGCGGAATCGATCGACTTCCTGGACATCGTCTTTCGACTGGAGAAGACATTTGGCACCCCCGAAAAGTCGTTCAAGATCGAGCAAGGGGAACTCTTCCCCGAGAACCTCATGGAGAACCCTGAGTGGATCTCCGACAGCAAGTTCACTGAGGCGGGCATGGCCATGCTTCGCCAGCGCATGCCCCACGTTGATTTTTCCGCCTTCGAGAGCGATCGCGATGTCAACAAGGTCGCCGAGCTGATCACCGTCCAATCGATCGTGGATTTCGTAGATCGCAAGCTGGCCGCGTGAACGAAGCCGGACCTGACGAGTCCTCGAGGAAGGTCCGGGTCAATGACAGAACCATCTATCATCCCGGTCTTCGTTGAGGACTCCTCAGACCCGGCTTCCGATCTCCAATGCGCTGGATGTGGATAGACAGCATCGTCGAGTTCGTTGCCGACAAACGGCTGAGCGCGATCAAGAATGTTTCGCTTGCAGAGGAGTATTTGCACGATCACTTTCCAGCGACCGACGCAGTGGAGGCATTGCCCGTTCTTCCCGCGTCGTTGATTATCGAAGGGATGGCGCAGACCGCGGGGATTCTTGTGGGATCGGCCCGCCAGTTCCGGGAAAGAGTGATCCTGGCGAAGATCTCCCTGGCCAGACTCGACTGCGAGGTCTTCCCGGGGCAGACTGTTCGTTACGACGCCACGCTGGAGCGCATCGACTCCGCCGGAGCCGCGACGGCTGGCGTCGTGAGCCGACTCGGCCCGATTTCGCTCCAATGGGAACCAATCGGGCGCATCGACCTGATGTTCAGTCACCTCGATGAAGCAACGGCCGGCATGGAGCTTCCGAAGCACAACTTCGTCTTTGGCAAGAATCTGGATGTCATCTTGCGGACCGCGGGGCTGGAGAATCTCAAGCGTGGAAGCTAGAGCGATGCGGTTGAAGCCCGAAGGTGGAACCGCGCAGTCCAATGCGAGGCAACAATGGAAAACGGCCCCGTCAAAGACGAGGCCGTTTCTATCTTCGAAACCGCCATTCCGCGGTAAGGCGAGAAATGGCCCCGAGCGGGGAGGCAAACCGACCGGGGCCGATCCAGGGCTCGTGATTACCCGTTCACCAACAGCATGCAATTCAATGGCGCATCGGCAACCGCGGACTACCGATTTTCGCCCCAAAGGGTGCGTCTGCAATGACTGTTCCGACCGTAGGTCTGGGCGAGGGCTGCGCAGGGCTCATACAATCGCCTCATGCCAGCCGTACCCGCGAGCCCCCGACAACACCTGGCCATCTACGCTGGATCCTTCGACCCGATAACCTTCGGTCATCTCGATGTGCTGCAGCGGGCCCGCGGGCTGTTCGACAAGATCATCCTGGCCGTTGGCGATAACCCCGAGAAGCCGGCCTTGTTCACTGCCGAAGAGCGCGTAGGGATGGCCCGTACGGAGGTTGCGCGAATGATCTCGGCCGAGCCGGACGGGAGCCCGGTCCAGGTTGATCATTACACCGGACTGACGGTTGACTATGCCCGCAACGTCAACGCATCGGCGATCCTGCGAGGCATCCGAAACATCACCGATCTGGCCAACGAACTTCAGCTGGCGATCACCAACCGTCAAGTCGCCGGCATCGAAACCGTATTCATCGTGACCGGCGAGAGGTACGCATTCACCAGTTCCAGCCTCATCAAGCAGGTGGCGGCCCTGGGCGGCTCACTCGATGGGTTGAGCGGCATCGTTCCGCCTCTGGTTATCGACCGCCTCAAGAAAAAGCGCGACGATCCAGGCAATCCACTTGGCCGCCTTGCCCACGATCAGCTCATCGAATGAACAACGCGGCTGCCGGCGCCATTCGTATAGGATGCGCACCGACGAGCATGCCCGTGGAATACCGCATCATTTCGATTGGCACCCTCGCGGCTCACCCGCTGTGGGATGAGCAAGGCCAGGTGCGCACCGGCCATGCCACGACCACGTTGATCTCCGCTGACGGCGCGCGCATCCTCGTTGATCCGTCGCTTCCCGCTCAAGCGCTGCTGGCGCGGCTCAGCGAACGAGCGGGTGTCGACGCTTGCCGAATCACACATGTGTTTCTGACCTCGGCGGATCCGCTTCATCGTCGTGGGCTGGCGGCGTTCGATGATGCCACTTGGCTTGCTTACGAATCAGAGCTTGAGGCCGTCAAGGCAACGATCGTCGAGCAGATCAGCCAGGCCCGGGACGGTGGTGACGATGAGTTGATCACGATGCTCAATCGCGAGCTGAGAATCTTGAAGAAATGTAAGCCGGCCCCAGATTCAATTGTGAAGGGCGTGGATCTCTTTCCACTGCCGGGGGTGACGCCGGGATGCTGCGGATTGCTGCTGCTGCTGCCTCGGGCGACTGCACTGATCTGCGGCGACGCCGTGGCCACGGTCGAGCACCTTCAACAGCGCAAGGTGCTACCGGGCTGTTTCGACGTTGACCAGGCCCGCGAATCATTTGCCGAGGCCGTCGAGATCGCCGACCTTTTGATCCCGGGGCGCGACAACCTCACCCTCAGCCCGCTGCGCCTGGCAATGTGAGGCAGCGGACGAGCCGGCTCGCTGCTGTTGGTCGGTCGCTCGCCTCCTGGCGCTGTGCGACCATCTAGAATGAATGAATGCCTGCACATGTGCTGATTGCGAGCGTTGTTGCGATTGTTGCATCGGGTGCTTCGCCACAGGGTCAGGAAAGCGCTGGTCAGCCGCCGGCGCTGCACTGGGCGATCAAGCTCGGGATGCGCGTGGAACAGGTCAACCGGGCGTTTCCACTTGTCGATCGGGTCGTGCTCGTTCCCGATGGTGCGACCTATGTTGATGAACTGTCCAAGTGGTCGCCGCAGGGCCGTTGGCCGGTGCTCATTGAGGATGACCATCTGGCCCCGATGTTCATCCGTCGGTTCAAGCCGGCCCAGGTGGTTCGTCGCACCTCGGTAGGGCGCTTCGGCTCATCGCAGCAGGATCGGCAGCGACTGCTGGAAGCGGTGGTCGTGCGGAGCTGGGGCGGCGATCCGAGTCAAGACACGCTCCGAGAAGTCTTTGCGCGAAGCAATCACACACCGCCCGGCTTGGTCATCACCTCGGTGGCTGACCCGGCTTGGACGGCTGCGATTGCCCTTGCGGCCGGTCGGGGCCAACCCATTGCCTGGCTGAACGAGCGGTTCGGCCGGCCCAATCAACTGCTCGATCCTGAATCGCTTGCCCGAATGTTGGCGCGAATCGACGAGATTCTCGCCGAAGCGGGCTACCCATACGCCGATCTCGGCGATGCAATCGACGCCATCACGCTCTGCCGGGCAGTCGCCGGGCGGGCCGATGTCGATCCTGACTCAAAGCGAGACGAGGTCCGCGCGATCACCGACCTCATCGGCCGCACCCGGACCGGCACACGCAATGCGTTCGCCGGATGGATCTTCGGCGATGAGACTCGCTGCGCGTACATCGCCATGTGTTCGGTGTTTCTGCCGCGCACGCAGATCTGGCTATACAACACCTATCCCAGCACGGGCAACTGGCGGGTATACGGTGTCGGCGACGCTACGGCGGCTCTGGCGGACAAGGGCTACCAAGCTTCTGCCTTCAGCGGCGACCGGACCACGAGCGAGGCGTGGTTGAACATGCTTCCCGGAGGGATCGCGACGGACGTGCTGGTGATGAACACCAAGGGAAGCGCGGGCCTCTTCAATTTGTCACGCGGTCGGGCTTATAGCGGCGACGTCCCGGTACTCAACGAGCCTTTGGCGTTACACCTGACCCACAGCTGGTCGATGCGGTCGCCTGACAGTCTGGCGACCATCGGCGGGCAATGGCTGGCCCGGGGCGTCTACGCGTTCGTCGGGGCGGCAGATGAGCCCTTCCTGGAGGCGTTCCTGCCCCCGGTGGAGCTTGCCAAGCGCTGGGCAAATTATGTGCCGTTTCTCATCGGCGCCCGGCACTTCAGCGACTCCGGCCCGTGGAAGGTCAACACCTTTGGTGATCCGCTGATGCTCTGCCCGCCACCGGGGTCTTCCGCAAGGCAGCGCGTTGAGCCGCCCGCCTCCGAAGGGCTCGATCTGTCTGAACACGTCACGAAACTAATGCAACAGGCCGCATCGGATCAGACCGGTGACACAATCGCCGAGGCGATTGCCACGCTGAACCTGCTGGGCAAGGACGACATCGCAATCGAGATGTGGCGGCTGGCCGGGCAACATGGAATGCTCGCCGCGGCTGCACGTCCTTCCGCGGGACCGCTCTTTCGTGCCGAACGGGCCGATGATTACATCGCGGCGTGGCAGGCAATGCCGGCTCGCGATCAACTCAGCAGCGATATGCTCTGGCACCTGATGACGCCACGGCTGGGGCCGGCCACCGACAACGACACGCTCATTCTTATGCAATCAGCGATCCGCAAACCGCGGAGCCATGTCGATCTCGAGCGGCTGGCGCCGCATCTTACGGCGGCATTCGGATTCGCCCATACCAAGCGGATCATCCTGCGGGAACTTGACGACACCACAAGCCCATTGAACCGCAAGATGCTCCAACGCCTGCTGAACAAGCCGCGATAGTGGGACCCTTCGCCCCAACCCGGACCTTCCTCGCTTCGCTCGTCAGGTCCGGCTTCGTGGCCTGGGAAGCATGGGGCTGTCAGCGATCGAAGCTCGCGAACTCGAGCTAT
>JADFIM010000118.1 GCA_022566725.1 Planctomycetota bacterium | reverse complement strand
ATACTGCGTCTCGCCGTGCTTGCCCTGCGAAAGCCACTGGCGTAACTGCGGCTCATAGCGCGTCGGCTCAGCCGCCGCAATGCCGGCCAGGGCAAACCCCAGCTCATAGCACCGATCAAGCACTGCACGTGTTGCTCGCTGCATTGTGTTCACCGCCCGGTCGAGCCGTTCATCTTGGCGTTTGAGCGTCTCGACGTTCTGATATTTCTATTCCACCCGCTCCAAGGGCGCGAAGTCGAGGATCAGCGTCTTTGTGCCGCCTGTCGAGAACGCCACGCGAGCGCTGGCCCCCACCGCACGCAGCATGATCGACTCCACCCGCCCCAGGCCGAACTTCGGATGGCGCACAATGGAACCGACCGGAAACTCCACCGCATTATCGCGTTCGTGATCAAGCCGCACACCCTCGCCTGCTTGATCCGACAAGACAATCGACTCGGCGGGCAGCTCGCCGAGGAAACGACTCTCGATCGTCGGCTCCCGAATGCCCCGGTGCGTTCGGACTGCGGCCCGGCTCAACTGCAAGCGGCGCTTGGCGCGGGTGATGCCTACAAAGCACAACCGTCGCTCCTCCTCCAGCTCGGACTCGCTGTCGGCGGCCCGGACGTGCGGCAGCAGGCCCTCCTCCAGGCCGATCATGGCCACCGCCGAGAACTCCAGCCCCTTGGCGGTGTGCAGCGTCATCAACGTCACCGTTCCCCGCTGCGGATCAACCAGGTCCGCATCGCTGACCAGGGCGACCGATTCCAGAAAGGCCGTAAGCAGGTCCAACAGTCGAAGCTCCGGCCCTTGCTCATCGGCCGGCGGCGCGACGAACTGCGCGGCGGCGCTGATCAGCTCTTCGAGGTTCGCCAGGCGCTGCTGGTCCTCCTCCGTTGGTGACCGCTGATAAGCTGACTCCAGGCCGGATTCACGGATCACCTGCTCGACGAGCCTCGCCAGATGCTTTGAACCGGCCAAGGTCCTCGGTACCTCGACGACCGCAGCGTTATGGCAACCTTCGAGCATCTGCACGAACTTGGTGATCGCATTGACCGCCCGCGAGGTCAGACCGGTCATGTCACCCGCCCGCCGCAGCGCTTCGAGCAACCGAAGCTGGCCGTCGATGGCGAACAGCTCGACCTTCTTGAGCGTGGTCTTGCCGATGCCGCGGCTCGGCGTGTTGATGATTCGCCGCAACGACACCTCGTCGTTTGGGTTGGCTATCACGCGCAAGTACGCCAGGGCGTCTTTGATCTCTTTGCGGTCGTAAAAGGCCGTGCCCCGCGCGATCACGTAAGGAATCTCGGCGGTGCGCAAC
This sequence comes from Planctomycetota bacterium, assembly GCA_022566725.1. Classification (GTDB taxonomy): domain Bacteria; phylum Planctomycetota; class Phycisphaerae; order Phycisphaerales; family SM1A02; genus JADFFQ01. The sequence goes on along the minus strand of JADFIM010000118.1, from coordinate 7,024 downwards.
GCCTCTTCGAGCACACGGCTCAGTGCATTGACGCGGTAGAGCACCGCCATCTCCTTCCAGACAACACCGTGCTGCTCGGATTGACCTCGCAGGAAGTCCGCCACCAATGCCGCTTCATGTTGCTCGTCGCGGCAGATCACGACCGCCGGGCGCTCGCCGGCACCGAGCTCGGTGTAGAGGCGCTTGCTCTTTCGGCGTTTGTTGCATTCGATCAATCCTGCGGCGGCGTCCACAATATGGCCGGTGCTGCGGAAGTTCTGGCCCAACGGCACGACTTTCGCCATCGAATACTGCTGCTCGAACTCCAGGATGTTGCTGATGTCGGCGCCGCGCCAGCCATAGATCGACTGATCCGGATCACCCACCACGCAGATGTTGCCGTGCGACGCGGCCAGCGTGTGCGCGATCACGAACTGCGCGTGGTTCGTGTCCTGATACTCGTCGATCAGCAGATAGTGGTAGCGCTGTTGCAGTTGCGTGCGCACCTGCTCGTCCGTCCGCAGCAACCGGACCATTCGCAACAGCAGGTCGTCGAAATCCAGCGCATCGTTGGCTCGCAGAATCTTCTCGTACGCGCTGTACACTCTCGTGATCAAGCCTTCACGGAATCCGCTGGCCTGCGCGGCGAATGCTTGCGCATCAAGCAGGCGGTTCTTGGCGTTGCTGATGGCGGCCCCAATCGCGCCGGGCGTGAAGTTCGTGGAATCAACCTCCGCTTGCTTCATCGCCTGCTTGATCGCGTCTCGTCGGTCCGCCTCGTCGTAGATCGAATACCGCGGCGCGAGGTCAGCGGCTTCGGCAAACTGCCGCAGTTGCCGGGCACAGAACGAGTGGAACGTGGCGACCGTGGGGCCGCCCCGGCCGGTCAATCGCCGCGGCAGCATCGCCGCCATACGCTCGCCCATCTCGCCTGCGGCCTTGTTCGTAAACGTTAGCGCGAGGATCTGCCACGACGGCACCCCCCCCGCGATCAGATGCGCCATGCGATGGGTCACCACCGTGGTCTTGCCCGAGCCCGGCCCGGCCAGGACCAGCAGAGCCCCATCTCGGTGGGTCACGGCCGCCCGCTGAGCATTCGTCAGATTGGCCAGAATCGCCTCGTGAGTCGCCGCCATCGGTTCAGTTTACGCCGCTCTCGGCGCGGGACTGCGCGAGCCTGGAGGATTCACCGCAGAGTCGCAGAGGACGCAGAGGTTTGATGCTGGGGAAGATACGGATCAAAAGACCCAGAGGGGCAGGATCCCCCTGTGCGCTCTGCGTCGCCGTGGTGAATTTTTCCCGCGAGGTCACGGACACCTCGCGGCGACCGGCTGTGGGCTGCCGAGCTGGGCGGCGATCGGCGTAACTTGCTCCGCCAGCGCGAGTTGGGCGGAGGTAACAAAAACTCAACATTATGGGGCTTTGCCGCTTGCACACCCAAGATGTGGTAGTAAACTAGCCCCCCACGCCGATCATATTGGGTGGTCGTGCGTGCCTCGGGCAATGCAACGACTCGCGTCGGCCTGCCCCTTCCATGGCTTGGGGGGCGGGCACAACGCCGCGTGCCTTCGGTGGAAGCCCGTGGCCGCGGCAATCGGGATTCCGGGCATCAGGGGCTCGGCAATGTGGGAAGCATGACGTTTGGGCGCGGGAACCGTTGGAAGCACGCACGATCGCACATCGACTGATCCGGGGGCTTCCGGGGGCGGTGACGTTTCAGGTGGAGGTACATTGACATGGCCGTACTCTGCGACACCCAAATCCGCGAACTGGTCGGCATCGAGCCGTTCGAGACCAACGGTAAGCGGCCGGGACGGGTCTCCTTCGGCCTGTCCAGCTACGGCTACGACGTTCGCGTCGGGACGCTGTTCAAGGTGTTCACCAACGTCGCGCCCCACGGCGGCCACACAATCGTCGATCCCAAGAACTTCAGCGACGAAATGTTCGTCACGATCGATACGGCCGAGACCGGCCGGGACCACATCGTCATCCCGCCCAACAGCTTCGCGCTGGGCGAGACGGTCGAGACGATCACGGTCCCGCGCGACATGCTGGCCCTCTGCGTAGGCAAATCGACCTACGCCCGCTGCGGGATCATTGTGAACGTAACTCCCCTTGAGCCGGAGTGGCGTGGCAAGGTGACGTTGGAGATCTCCAACACCACGCCACTTCCGGCCAAGATTTACGCCAGCGAGGGCATCGCCCAGATCATCTTCATCAAAGCCGACCGCGTGTGTTCGGTCTCATACGCCGACAAAGGCGGCAAGTATCAGGATCAGAGAGGTTTGACGTTACCGAGGGTGGATTAGTTCGTAGGGTCCGCTGTGCGGACCATTGAGGTCGAGGAGTTGCCAGGAAACGGTCCGCGGAGCGGACTCTACAAGAAGTATCACCTGAGCCACGACGGCTCAGATCAAACGCACGCATGGACGCTTTGAGGTAGCCAATGAAGATCACCCGCCGATTTACCAAGCCAGGTCAGGACGTCTTCGCCGCTGTCGAGTGGGACAAGCGGACCAGCCGCATCACCGGCGCCGATGGCAAGGTCGTCTTCGAGATGCACGATGTCGAGACGCCCAAGCGGTGGTCGCAACTGGCCACGGACATCATGGTCAGCAAGTACTTCCGCAAGGCGGGCGTGCCTCAGTTCAACGACGATGGGACGCCGAAGCTTGATGAGAAGGGCAACCTCATCACCTCTGCCGAGCGGTCCGCCCAGCAGGTGATTCACCGCATGGCCGGGTGCTGGCGTCATTGGGGCGAGCAGTACGGCTACTTCGACTCAGCCGACGACGCCGAAGCGTTCTACGACGAGCTGGCGCACATGCTGCTTGACCAGATGGCGGCGCCCAACAGCCCACAGTGGTTCAACACCGGGCTGAACTGGGCGTACGGAATCACCGGCCCGGCCCAGGGGCATTGGGTGCCCGATCCCGCCACCGGCGAGGCGACGCCAGCGCCCGACGCCTACAGCCACCCTCAGCCGCACGCGTGCTTCATCCAGTCGATTCGCGACGATCTGGTCTCGCAAGGCGGGATCATGGACGTGTGGGTGCGCGAGGCTCGCCTGTTCAAGTACGGCTCCGGCACCGGCACCAACTTCTCATCCCTGCGCGGAGAGAACGAGCCGCTCTCAGGCGGGGGCAAGAGCTCCGGCCTGATGAGCTTTCTGAGAATCGGCGACCGCGCCGCAGGCGCGATCAAGTCCGGCGGAACCACCCGCCGGGCCGCCAAGATGGTCTGCCTCGACGTTGACCACCCCGACATCGAAGCCTTCGTCAACTGGAAGGTGCGCGAGGAGATCAAGGTCGCCGCGATGGTCGAGGGTCTCAAGCACCTGCCCAAGGAGCAGCAGAAGCTCGCCGAGAAAACCGGCCTGGTGCTGAGCTACGACTTCAACGGCGAAGCGTACCTCACCGTCTCGGGACAGAACTCCAATAACTCCGTCCGCCTGACCGACTCGTTCTTCGCCGCGCTGGACGCCGACAGCGACTGGAACCTCATCCGCCGGACCGACGGGCGGATCGCCAAGACGATGAAGGCCCGCGAGCTCTGGGAGCAGATCTGCTTTGCCGCTTGGCGGTGCGCGGACCCCGGCGTGCAGTACGACACGACCATCAACGCCTGGCACACCTGCCCCGCCTCCGGGCGGATCAACGCCTCGAACCCGTGCAGCGAGTACATGTTCCTGGACAACACCGCCTGCAACCTGGCGTCGATCAACCTAATGAAGTTTTACGACGCCGAGCGGCGCACCTTTGACGTGGATGGATTCGAGCACGCGATCCGACTATGGACGATCGTGCTTGAGATCTCCGTGCTCATGGCGTGCTACCCGTCCAAGGAGATCGCCGAGCAAAGCTGGCGGTTCCGCACGCTGGGGTTGGGATACGCCAATCTCGGTGCGATGCTGATGCAGGCGGGCATTCCGTATGACAGCGACGAGGCGCGGGCCCTGTGTGGCGCGATCACGGCCACGCTCACCGGTCGGGCATACGCCGCCAGCGCCGAAATGGCCAAGCATCTGCAACCGTTCCCCGGCTTTGCCGAGAATCGTGAGCCGATGCTGCGGGTGATCCGCAACCACCGCCGGGCTGCGTATGGCGTACGGCGCAATTCCGATGAGTATGAAGGACTGCCGATCAGGCCCGTCCCGATCGACCACGATCTTCTGGGCGCCGGTCGAAGCAACATCGCCAATGCCGAGGAACTGCTCAATCGAGCGACGCTGGCCTGGGACGATGCGCTTCAGCTCGGCGAGAAGTTCGGATTCCGCAACGCTCAGACCACGGTCATCGCTCCCACCGGCACGATCGGCTTGTTGATGGACTGCGACACGACCGGGGGAGAGCCGGATTTCGCCCTGACCAAGTTCAAGAAGCTGGCCGGGGGCGGGTATTTCAAGATCGCCAACCAGTCGCTTCGGCCGGCGTTGCGGGCACTCGGCTACGAATCAGAGCAACTCGACGACATCCTCACCTACGTCATGGGCACGTTGAGCTTGGACACACCCATGCCCAAGGACGGTCCGCACGCGGGCATGACGTTCCGCGAGTTCCTCGCCGACCGCGGCTATCGCTCGCAGGAACTGGTCCAACTGGAGAACCATTTGCCTGCGGTGTTTGAGCTTGGCTTTGCGTTTACGGCCTGGTCGATGCCTGAGCATGTGCTGGCGTCGCTGGGGATTGATATTGAACAGGCCCGAGGCGACGATTCGTTCAACGGGCTTCGCGCGCTGGGGCTGAGCGGCGAGCAGATCGACGCGCTGAACCAGGCGGTCTGCGGCACCCAGACAGTTGAGAGCGCGCCGCATCTGAGAGAAGAGCACCTGCCGGTGTTCGACTGCGCCAGCACCTGCGGGAAGCTCGGCAAGCGGTTCATCGCCGCCACCGGCCACATTCGGATGATGGCGGCGGCGCAGCCGTTTATCAGCGGGGCAATCTCCAAGACGATCAACCTTCCCGCCGACGCCGCCGTTGGGGGCATTGCCGACGCCTATCGATTGAGCTGGGAGCTGGGACTGAAAGCCAATGCCCTGTACCGCGACGGCAGCAAGCTGAGCCAGCCGCTAAGCACGAAAGCTGAGGTGAAAATGCGAACTGACGAAGAGAATCACGCACAGGCGGTGGAGGCAGCCTTGGGGGAAGCGTCAACCGCAGCTGTGGAGGCGGCGCCTGCGATGTCGATCTCATCGACATCCTCCGAGTCCCGCGACACACCGCCCGTCGTCACCGAGCGGATCGTCGAGCGGATCGTTGATCGACCGCTGCGGCGACGGCTGCCTGACACCCGGGCCAGCATCACCCATCGCTTCAACGTCGCCGGGCACGAAGGCTATCTGACCGTCGGCCTGTATACGGACGGCAGTCCCGGTGAACTGTTCATCACCATGGCCAAGGAGGGCTCAACCATCGGCGGGCTCATGGACTGCCTGGGCATCGCGATCAGCGTGGCGCTTCAATACGGCGTGCCGATCGAAAGCCTGGTCAACAAGTTCACCCACCAACGGTTCGAGCCCATGGGCATGACCACCAACAGTGATATCCCCTTCGCCAAGAGTTTGCTGGACTACATTTTCCGCTGGCTGGGCATGGAGTTTATCCCCGGCTACCGAGAAGAGAATATTCCCAAGCGCCGCACCACCGCCAAGAAGGCCGAGGCCGATCAGGACTCCCCGAGCAGGCCGGCGGACCAGAATCGAGCATGGTCCGGAATCGAACCGACCACACACATTGCCCGCCCTGTAACCATTCGTGCGACCCCCAACGGCGCCAAAGAGGGCGACGATCAGCAACCGCCGGCTCAGATCGACGGGCCGTCTTCCGCCACGAGCACCGCCGAACCACAGCCTCGTGACGGACAAGCGGCCAGCGAGCGCACAACTGCGGCTATCGTTGCGGCATCGACGGTGGCGGTGGCGGTCATCAACCCTTTGGATCGTGCGAACGCCGCGCTCATGGGCGATGCGCCCGCCTGTGACGTATGCGGCTCGATCACCATACGCAACGGCAACTGCTATAAGTGCATGAATTGTGGTAACTCGATGGGATGCAGTTGAGAGGAATGCATCAAGGCATCAGAAGCCGGGCCTGACGAGTCCCGACTTGTCGGGACGAGGAAGACGCAGGTCAGCACCAAGGCGTTACACATTCGATGGTCATAGAACACATCAGCAAGGATTCGCGTCAGGAAGATTGCCGCCCGGCAACGGGTGATCCTTCGCGCGAATCTCTCAATGTCGTGGCGGCCGATAGCCTGCTTATATCCGGCCGGCCTGTGCGCTCCGAGGGCCGACCGGCTTCAATCACGCGATGGGAGGCGAACACAGCAAGGCAAGGAGGTCAGCGAGTGGACGGAATCAACTTGCACGGGTCGGGCAAACAAGGATAGAGCCGGTACCCGACTCCCCGGAAATGACGGGGTGGCCTGCTCCCGACGGGCGCTTCCCATCGCATTCTCCCACTGGCGGGGTGCACAAGGACGGCTACAGCACCCCAGCCGAAAGCCGCCAACAGGCGACTTCTCTTCCCTCCCCCCGAAGCGGTCCCCACCACTGCTTCGGGGGATTCTTTTGCCTTGTTGCCTTGATGCCTCGATGCCTCGATGCCTTCCGACTCAATCCCAGCGGAAGACACCCTTGCGCCAAGCGTAGACGTACGCCACGATCGATGTGCCGATGAAGAACATGATTCGGCCGAGGAACAGCCCCGCTTCGGGACTCCTGGGGGCAAGGTTGGAGAACGTCACCGCCCAGGGATAGAGAAAGATGATCTCCACGTCGAACACCAGGAACGTCATCGCCAGAATGTAGAAGCGGACATTGAACCGCTTCCTGGCGGAGCCGATGGGGTTCATCCCCGATTCGTAGGCGATCCCTTTGTCCGGCCCTTCCCTCCGCGGGCCCAGCACATGCGTCAGCGCTAAGTTGGCCACCGCAAAGAGAATCGCCATGACCACCAGCACGCCGATGGGAGCGTACGCCTCAAGATCAACGGCAAGAAAGATCACGACCTACTCCAATGGCTGCAGACCACGGCGCGTTGAG
>JADFIM010000117.1 GCA_022566725.1 Planctomycetota bacterium | reverse complement strand
GCCGAGCATGAGAAGAAACCATCCTGGCACCTCCTCTATCCAAAGCGAGAGAATGGTCGAATCGCGCCATTCACGCGGGTTCAGTCGCCCAATGCCTGCGACAGATAGAGTTGGACCCGCTCTCGATTGCTCACGAGGCTCGAATACTGCTTCTCACAGACATCGCTGAATCTCGCCAAGACCTTACGGTTGGTCTCTTCCTGGTCCTCAAAGATTCCGATTGAACGGATCGAACCCTCGGTCCATCTCTCCAACTGGAGCAATGCGATCGTCGCATCCCGAACGCGATCATCGTTCGGCAGTGCAAAGATATGCAAGGGTCCGGCTAACCTATTCACACGGCAATCGACAACGTATTTGCCCTCCGGATCGTGCACCGGGTCGTGCCAATCGAACTCTCGGCGAATCTCGGGCACGGCGGTCTCCAACAACGCTCGGAAATCCTCAAGAAAAGTCGATCGCACGCGCTCGCGGCTTAGGAATGAGACGTCCGAGATCTTCCCGATGGCCTGTATAAAGCTGTATAGCGCGTCGCCGTACTGATCGTTCGGGATGCGAACCATCAGTTCGCCCTCGCGATCCTGTACCGAGAACTGGTCAAGCACACTCTCAATGATCTTGATGCGCGTACCCCTCTGCAAGTCCTTCTCGTCAATCTCATAGGTCAAGTGCATGAAGGTGTGTCCTTCATCGCTCAAGATCCATTGTTTGCCCTCGCGTTTGAGCACAATGGAGAAATGATCTCCATCCTCGAAAAGGAACGGCGTGAAAACGCGATAGCGATTGATCCCCTCTGAAGTGATGCGGATGCTCTTGCACACCTTCTCTCGGAAGCCGTGTTCGATCGCTTCTATTGCCATTGCTATCACTGACCTTCGAAAAGGGGCATGTTGTCATCGTCCGGCCGCTGGAAACCGCACTCATCAATCAGGCACTGGACCGCTCCTTCGAAGTCGGAGTACGTCACCACCGGTTTGGCATACGCGTCCTCGCGGAATCCCGAATTCTGATACCTCTCTGTTGCCTGATGCACGTGAAAATCGTAGAAGGTATCGCCCTCCAACTTGTTTGTGTGTTCGTAGCTCTTCCCGTTGTACCGGCGGAGACGGAAAAGCTGATTCGTATTCGGCACCCGATATCCGAGAATCACCGAGAAGGCCAAGGGATTGTGCATTGATTCGCGGAGAATGACGAGGAACTCAGATTCTTCAGTACCTTCAATCGCCAATTCCCGCTCACGATGTCCACGCTTTCCGCGCGTCGTCATACGTTTCCGATAATCCGATGGCAGCTTCTTCGGCTCGCTGATCAGCCGATCGATCTCGTCTTGTGTGAGCGTGATCGCCATGCGATTCCGATACTCCAGGACAGAAAGAGTGTCAGGATGATTCTATCGAGTCCTTGCGTCGGTCAGGCTGATTGAACTCTCCAGAAACGAGGATCGACGGCCGTACCGGCCGGCTCCGGGGCCGCGCGCATCGAGGCGGGAGAGCAGGTGACTGCTCCCGGAATCCCGCTGGAGTGTCCTGATCCGAAGTCGCTCGTCACAAACGACTGCATCCAGCGGTAAACGGTACCTGCCGATCCATCGTCTTCCGGGCGGGGCTATTGTTGAACTATCACTACGCAGGCCCAAGACAAGAAATACGTCTCGCGCGCGGGGGTGAAGCTTGAGCATGCCTTGCGCGAATTCAAGGTCGATGTGACTGGGCTGATCTGCGCTGACTTCGGGTGTCACGTCGGCGGGTTCACGGACTGCCTGCTTCAGCACGGGGCGGCGAAGGTCTACGCCATCGACACAGGCTATGGCGTGCTGGACTATCGCCTGCGCACCGATCCACGGGTGGCGGTCATGGAGCGGACGAATGTGCTGCACGCGGAGCCGCCCTCACCCTGCCCTCTCCCAGAGGGAGAGGGTAAAGGCGGCGGCGTCGATCTGGTGGTGATCGACCTGGGCTGGACACGGCAGCGCCACGCGATCCCCGCTGCGCTGCGCTGGCTTGGGCCGGGGGGGCGAATCATCAGCCTCATCAAGCCTCATTACGAGCTTGCCGGCGACGAGAAGACGTCGCTGCTGGTCGATGGCGTGCTTGCGCCCCAGCACGCGGAGGCGGTTGTGCAGCGGGTGCTTGGCGAGTTCGGCGGACTTGGGGCCACTGTAACGGCCATGACCCTCTCGCCCATCAGGGGCGCAAAGAGCGGCCGCCGAGCTGGATGCGAAGGCAATCGGGAGTACCTGGTCGGGGCCGCAAAGCCACGCGGGGATAGGCCGCCCGTTGAAGCCGATACGCTGCCGATCGACGCCTCGCCGGATGCGTAAATCTGATAGAATGCAGCGGTCGTTTCCGCAACAAACTCGCGCTTCGCACACCCATGGCTGGCATCTCCGACACCGCCATAGCATCCGGTGACTCCGGCCCCTCCAACGCCGGGCACATCGTCGATCAGTCGATCGAACGCGAGCTGCACGACAGTTATCTCACCTACGCGATGTCCACGATCATGGACCGGGCGCTCCCGGACGTGCGGGACGGGCTGAAGCCTTCGCAGCGGCGAATCCTGGTGGCAATGAACGATCTGAACCTCGGCTCGCGGGCCAAGCACCGCAAGTGCGCCAAGATTTGCGGCGACACCTCCGGCAACTACCACCCGCACGGAGAATCGGTCATCTACCCCACGCTGGTCAACATGGGCCAGGACTGGAAGATCCGCTACCGGCTGATCGACAAGCAGGGCAACTTCGGGTCCATCGACGGCGACCCCCCTGCGGCGATGCGGTACACCGAGGCCCGCATGACCGCCGCCGCCGTCGAGTTGCTCCAAGATATCAACCTCGACACGGTTGACTTCCGATCCAACTACGATGAGACGCGCCGCGAGCCGACCGTTCTGCCCGGCAAGCTGCCCAACCTGCTGATCAACGGGTCAACCGGCATCGCCGTGGGCATGGCCTGCTCGAGCCCGCCGCACAACATCCGGGAGGTCTGCGACGCGATCATCGCGGTGATCGACAAGCCCGAGATCGCCCTTGAAGAGCTCATGGAGGTTCTCCCCGGCCCGGACTTTCCCACCGGCGGAGCGATCCAGGGCCGGGCGGGGATCATCGCGGCCTACGCCACCGGCCGGGGCCGCATCGTTATCCGCGGCAAGACGCATCTCGAGACCATCCGGAACCGCCAAACGATCATCATCGACGAGATCCCCTATCAGGTTGTCCAGAACAACCTGATCGAGCGCATCGTTGATGTGGCCAGGGTGGGTCGAATACCCGACATCTCCGACGTCAAGAACTTCTCGGGCAAGTCGCACCGGACGCGGATCGTCGTCTATCTGAAACAGGGCGCCGACGCCGAAGTCGTCGAGAAGCAACTGTATCAGTACACGCCGTTGCAGTCGGCGTACTCGATCATCAACATCGCGCTGGTGAATCGTCAGCCGCGGACGCTCGGACTACGGCAGCTGATCCAGTGCTACATCGACCACCGCCGGGACGTCATTCGACGGCGCACGGAATACCTGTTGCGAGAAGCCCAGAAGCAGGCGCACAAACTCGAGGGCCTGATCTACGCCGTCTGCGACATCGACCAGGTCATCGCGCTGATCCGCAGCAGCAAGACACGCGAAGAAGCGATCCAGAAGCTGTTGGCCTGGCGGGTTCGGATCGCCCGGGACCACGACTACGCCTCACTGGTGCCGAGGCCACTGATCGAGCAATCCAATGTCGGCGAGGGCGTGCGGCTCACCAGTGTTCAGGCTGACGCGATCGGGTCCCTGCGGCTGATCCAGCTTGTGGGGCTGGAGATCGAGAAGCTCACCGGCGATTACACCAAGCTGCTCGGTGAGATTGACCGCTACCAGCAGATCCTAGGGGAGGAGGCCGAGATTCTGAATATCATTCGCGCCGACGCGCGCGAACTGCGCGAGAAGTTCGGCGACGAGCGCAAGACGGTGATCGAGCGCGACGAAGCGGAAGACTTCGAGATCGCCGACCTCATCGCCGAGCATGACGTGGTGGTCACCATCTCGCATCAGGGCTATGTGAAGCGCCTGCCCACCGAGACCTACCGCGAGCAGCGCCGCGGCGGGCGCGGCATCAGGGGATCAGACGCCCGTGAGGGCGATTTCATCGAGCAACTATTCGCCGCTTCGACGCACGACGACCTGCTGTGCTTCACCAATTCCGGTCGCGTGTTCAAGATGAAGGTGTTCAAGATTCCCGAGATGTCGCGGAACGCCAAAGGCCGGGCGATCGTGAACCTGCTCCAGCTGAGGCCGGACGAACGGGTGGTCGCCTTCCTGAACATCGAGGATTTCGAGCGGTCGGAGGATTTTCTTTTCTTCGCCACCGCCCAAGGCCGGGTGAAGCGCACGGCGCTTGCGGACTATCGCAATGTTCATCGCGCGGGCATCATCGCCATCAACCTTAACGAAGGCGACCGGCTGATCGACGTGGTGCACACCAGCGGCATGGATCACGTGGTGCTGGCCACCGCCTCCGGCATGGCCATCCGCTTCGATGAGAACGACGCGCGGGTGATGGGGCGCGGCACGGCCGGCGTCAAGGGCATCGAGCTTCGACCGGGCGATGAGGTGGTCGGCCTGATCCGCGCCGACGATGGAGCCGACCTGCTCACCGTCACCGCCAACGGCTATGGCAAGCGCACGGGTCTGTCGGACTACCTCGTCCATGCCGAAGACGGCACGACCCGCCCCCAGAGCCGCGGCGGCAAGGGCCGCATCGACATCCGGACAACCGCTCGCAACGGCCAGGTCGTCGCCATCCGCGCGGTCAAGAAAACCGACAGTCTCATGTTCATCAGCAAGCAGGGGATGATCGTCCGCGTGGGCGCCGACTCCATCTCCCGCATCGGCCGAAACACCCAGGGCGTCCGCCTGGTCAATCTCAAGCCCAACGACCGGGTGATCGCCACTGCTTGCGTGGCTGAATCAGACGACGACAACGGCCCGAACACCGGCAGCGCTGACTCTTGAGACGGCCGGCGATCTTCATTGTTTGTGTTGAGTCCCCCCGGCTGGTCTCGATGGCGCGTTTGTGCCATGATGTCTCAACGCCTTGAGGCCTTGATGCGTTTACGATGACCCGGGTCTTCCTCGTCCGCCGCGGTCCGCCGAGGCGGGTCAGACCCGGCTTCGCTCGATGCCTTGAGGCCTCACACCACTATGCTCACGCTCCGCCGACCGCAGCACGAGACCCGCGTTGAGATCATGCCGCTGATCGACGTGATCTTCCTGCTGTTGACGTTCTTCATCTACGCGATGGTGTTGACGGTTCGGGCTGACCTGTTGCCCATGCAGATGCAGGCGTTCGCTTCGGGTGAGCCGGCCACTGTCCCGCCTGCGGTCACCATCAGCATCGATCACGCCGGGGCTCTTTTTTTCAACCGCGAGCCGATCTCCCTGGACCAGGTGCTCCCTCGCCTGCGCGAGGTCCAGGCTGACGCACCGAACACGGTGGTCTACATCGCCGCCGAGGAGCACGGCACGCAGGACCGACTGCCCACATTCCTGAGCTTGTACGACAAGCTGGCATACGCTGGACTGGATATCAAGCTGGTGGGCGCGCCGTCGCAGGAGGCCATCGGCCAAGGCGCCGCAAACAAGCTCGACCGTTGACTGCGATACAATCACCCGGTGCAGAGTCGCCAACCAACTCTTGTACTGTCCGTGGGACTAGCCGCGTCAGTGCTCGCACACGTCGCTGTGGTGGCGCCATTGCTCGTGACGGTCATGAGCGCCGCGGGCGGTCGTCATGTTCACCTCCGCGGTCAGTTTGATCCCCAGGATATTCGGCCTCGTACTGACGAGATTGCTCTGGGCGTCGAGACCTCCGCCGCGTCAACGTTGACCTGGATCGGCTACGAGCAATACCAGCAACATCTTGCGGCCTTGGCTGAGATCGAGCAGGCTGCGTTTCGCACGAACCCTGCGGGCGAAGCGCAGCCGAGCTGGATCGAGGGCGTTTCAACGCCGGTCGCCGACGCCCCGGCCACCCCCACGGGCAACGTCACTGCCGAGCCGGCTGATCCCCTCGCCGAGTTGGCGGCCTGGCTTGACAGCCTTGGCGGTGATTCAGCATCGCCGGAACCAACCACACGCGTCACGGCCGGGACATCCCCAAGTGATCACAAGGCGCTGCTCGAGGTCCTCGCAGCGCTTCAGCGGTTGTTGAGCACACCAGTTGAATCACCACTTCAAGAGCGCGGTGACGATGCGACGCGTGATCAGGGTACACCGGCTGAGAAGGAATCCGACCCGACGTCAATCATCGATGTACCGCGTGAGAATTGGCAACTCGGCAAACCCATCGCCGCCCAAGGGGTCCAGATCAGGCCGCGCAAGCCGAGCTTCACTACCGTCGTTCTACTCACCGCTGCACCGGCGAACCCGCTGTGCGAGATTCACTTTCGCCACGACGGAAAGCCGGCGCTGGCCCGGATCATCGAAAGCTCCGGCGACACCCGCGTCGACGAGGCGATTCTCAACAGCCTCTACCGCTGGAGCGCCGCCGGCAAGCGACTCGACGCCCTCGCGGACGACGAGACGATCACGGTCCGGATTCGGATCGTGTTGGTGCGGACCAGTGGATCATGAGCTGCCCGAAGACGACTGCTCCAGCCGATCCTTCCAGGTCTGCAAGCGGGCGTGATCGGTCATCACATACGTCAGCGGCGTCACCGTGATGCAGCGTTCGAACAGCGCTTCCACATCGGTGTCCGGAGCGGTGTGGGTGAACTCCATGCCACTGCCGGCTGCCCAGTAGTAGACCTGCCCGGCCGGGCTCACCCGCCGGTCATAGGAGTCGGTGCCCGGTGCGGCGTTCATCTCCACCACGCGAATCTGGGGCATGGGGGCATCGTCGCGCTCGGTGAGCGGGATGTTGATGTTGATGACGCTATGCGTGTCAAGGCCGCCTTCGGCAGATTCGAGCACGCGATCGATCGCCGCGCGGGCAATTCGGGCGGCTCGGCCATATTTGGTCTTGGCCCGCTCGCCGATGTGCAGGCTCACCGCGATCGCGGGCACGCCCAGAAACGCCGACTCCATCGCCGCGGCGACGGTGCCCGAATAGAGAATGTTGATCCCCACGTTCGCCCCGCTGTTCATACCGCTGATGGTCAGATCGGCGGGGACGTCGGAACCGAATCGCTGCGGCCAAATCGACCGCAAGGCGAGCTTGACGCAGTCCGCCGGCCGGCCGTCCACCGCGATTCCCTCCAGGCGATCGTTGACCGTGACGGTCTCGATCATCAACGGTTCGGCATAGGTGATGCCGTGGCTCGTGGCCGTCTGAACGGTCAGCGGCGCGACTGTAAAGATCTCCCCCAGCCCCTGCAGGGCGTCGTACAGGGCGGCAATTCCCGGCGAATTGATCCCATCATCGTTGGTCAGCAGGATTCGCATGACTCGACCATCGTAAGGAGTGTACCGGCGGGCCTCCGGCCCGCGCGTCGCCCTGGAATCCTATCTAGACTGTACCGATGATGGCCCAAATCGATCCACACCGACCCGTATCCGCTGCGCACAATGCTCGACACATCGATCCCCAACAACGCGAGTACATTCTCGATCGCGAGTCGGTCCGGGCCGTTGATCGGGCTGCGATCGAAGAGTATGGCATTCCCGGCATCGTGCTGATGGAGAATGCCGCGCGTGGACTGGCGGCCGAGGCGCTGGCAATGCTCCAAGAAGTGCGCGCCTCTTCGCCGTCGGTCCTGATCGTGTGCGGTTCGGGCAACAACGGCGGGGACGGCTATGCGTTAGGACGGCACCTGCACAACGCCGGGGTTGACCCGGTGTTCGCGGCCTTGGGCGAGCCGAAGCCGGGCTCCGATGCCGAAATCAACCGCAACATCTGCCGCAAGATCGGCCTGCGGGAGGTCCCGCTCGATGAGATTGGCACGGTGTTGGGCGAAGTCGATCTGATCGTCGATGCAATCTTCGGCACGGGTCTGGATCGGCCGGTCGAAGGCGCTGCTGCCGGGCTCATCGAGTCGATCAATGCAACGGCCCGGCCGGTACTGGCCGTCGATGTGCCTTCCGGTCTGGATTGCGACACCGGCCGACCCCTGGGCGCGACGATCCGGGCCGCGCGGACAGTGACCTTCGTCGCGCCCAAGCCCGCGATGACCCAACCGGCCGCGGCGGAATTCCTCGGCAAAGTCGTCACGGCGGATATCGGCGCACCGATCGAGCTGCTCAAACGCTTCGGCCGTCCATTGCCGCAGGCGCCGGCAAACCGCAGGCGTTGAACACGATTTGTCGTCTCCATGCCATCGGCAGTCCGAAGCTTGCACGAATGGTCCGCGGAGCGGACCCTACATGACCCGAAGCGCCTCGGTGTCGGGTATGCTGGCGCGGCGCGGCGTCGAGGCTCAGTCGTCTGTCGGGCCA
>JADFIM010000116.1 GCA_022566725.1 Planctomycetota bacterium | reverse complement strand
CTGCCCGGAAGATGACTGGATCAAGTGTGGGGTGAAAATCCGCTACAACGCTGATCCGGTGCCGGGCGCTGTGCGCGTAAGCGGTGACGATGAGATAGAGGTGCGATTTGATGAGGCGCAGTTTGCGGTCGCCCCCGGGCAGGCTGTCGTCTGCTATCGGGGCGATGTGGTCCTTTGCGGCGGCTGGATCGATCATGCAGTCTGACCGTGGGACGCCGGGGATGCTCGTCTAGGTGGTATCGGAGCGTTCGCTACTTCCGGGCCGGAAGATCAATCTTCCATTCGAATGGAATCTTCCCGCTCTGGAGAACTGATCGTTTCAGGATGGAGACACTTTGGTTGACGCCGGTTCGACCGTCGGCGGCGACGACTTTCAGACGAATGCCACCGGCGAGAACGACCCGTCCGGCGTCTGTTTCTTGCACGAGATAGGTCTGCTCCTGTTGATCGGTCTGCGCAAGAATCACGCCTGTTTCGAGTCGACCGCCGAGGTCCTTGAGCCTGGCGGTGACACTTTGGTACCCAGTGATGGGCCAGCGCGCCGGGGCCAAATCCGGCAGGATTCGCTCTTGGAGATCTTCGTAGGAGAGTTCCAGGGGGGTTTGCCCCACCTTCTCGCCGTTGAGATACACATCGGCAGGCTCCCCTGAGGAGGTGCGGATGGTAAAGGTGATGGCCTGATTCGCCGGATAGAAATACAGGCTTGCGGCGACGGCCACCACCGCCACGGGGATGATGACCAGGCCAACCCATCGAGTTCGGCGACGTTGCTTCCTGTGCGCTTCCATTTCAGTGTCGATCCTCGTCATTCATTGGGTTGAATTATTCGATGGCGAGGGCGGGATGGTGTCAAGTGAGATCGCTCGCGGATGAATGATAGGACCATCGAGCTATCACCCACGTCTTCTGATCGCCGGGTCCGCTGGGCAGGTCAATCGGAGAAAGAGGATGCTCGCAGTTCACCGCATGATGCCGAGAGATGCAAACGATAGCTTGGTCACCACTTGTCCACAATCTCAAAAAGTTCTTGCATGTGTGTGGCAGGGTGCTAGGTTTGCAATCGATTGGTCAGTCGCACCCGGTTCCGGCCAACGGAACCTGCGCCGAGGCACGTGAACGGAGGCGGGTGAAGCAAATCAATACCCAAGCAAGGGTTACCCTATACACTGATGCCATGGCCGATTTTGACTGGTCGCTGCCCTACCCCTCGCAGCGGATGCCTGTGCTGGCGCGCAACGTTGTTGCCACCTCGCAACCGTTGGCGGCCCAGGCCGGGTTGAGGATGCTTCAGCAGGGAGGCAACGCGGTCGATGCAGCCGTGGCCGCGGCGATCGCGCTCACCGTCGTCGAGCCGACCAGCAACGGCATAGGTTCCGACGCCTTTGCACTCGTCTGGGCCGGCGGTGGGCTTCATGGGCTCAACGCCTCCGGCCGATCGCCCAAGAACCTGACCTCGGATCGCTTCCAGGGCATGGCCGAAATGCCGCGGCTGGGGTGGGACCCGGTGACGGTGCCGGGAGCCGTCTCTGCGTGGGTCGAACTTTCGCAGCGCTTCGGCGGGCTGCCGTTCGAGAAGCTCTTCGACCCGGCGATCCAGTATGCCCGCCGCGGCTTCCTGGTTTCTCCCCAGACCGCCTACTACTGGTCACGAGGCCACGAGCGTTACAAGGAGTTCGAACCGTACCAACGGACGTTCTGCCCCGATGGTCGAGCACCGCGGACCGGCGAGCTGTTCAAGAGCCCGGACCATGCCGCGACACTCCAGATTATTGCCGAGACCAAGGGCGAAGCGTTCTATCGCGGGGACCTCGCCGACCGCATCGCCGCAGATGCCAAGGCCGGCGGCGGAGTGCTCACCCTTGATGACCTCGCGTCACATCGTCCTGAATGGGTTCGGCCGATCCGGATCGAATATCGCGGCTACTCCCTGCACGAAATCCCACCGAACGGCCAGGGGCTCACGGCGCTGCTGGCGCTTGGAATTCTCGGGCATCATTCGTTTGAGAACCTGCCGGTCGATTCGGCTGAAACGCTCCATCTTCAGATCGAAGCGATGAAGCTGGCGTTCGCCGATGCGTATCGCTACATCGCCGATCCTGCCTCGATGGAGGTGGGTGTCAAGCGACTCCTTGACCCGCAGTACCTTGCTCAGCGGGCGAGCCTGATCGAGCCCGACCGCGCGCAAGAGGTGAAGTATGGCACGCCGAAGCCCGGCGGCACGGTGTATCTGACTGCCGCCGATGCCGAAGGCTCGATGGTCTCCTACATCCAGTCCAACTACACCGGGTTCGGTTCGGGGATTGTCATTCCCGGCACGGGCATCGCCATGCAGAACCGCGGGGCGTGCTTCACGCTCGAAGCCGGCCACCCGAATCAGGTCGGCCCCGGCAAGCGACCGTATCACACGATCATCCCCGGCTTCGTCACGCGCGAAGCCGCAAGCGGCGAACACAAGCCGCTGATGAGCTTCGGCGTGATGGGGGGGTTCATGCAGCCCCAAGGCCACGCTCAGGTGATGGTCCGGCTGGCGGACTATGGCCAGAACCCGCAGGCCGCGCTGGACGCCCCCCGCTGGCGCATCGACGGCGGGTTGAAGGTGAGCGTTGAGCCTGGGTTCGACCCTGCCATGTACGAAGGCCTGCGAGGTCGCGGCCACGATGTCACAATCGCCGATGCCCGTACCGTTGCCCACGGTGGCGGACAGGCGATCTACAAACTTGGCGACGGATACTTCGGGGCCAGCGACCTCCGACGCGACGGCCAGGCGGTGGGATACTGATACGCAGCGCCTATGCTCAAATGGGCCTTGGCTCGACAGGCGGTCTTTGGTAACAATATGGCGATAGACGATCGGCATGATTCCGAGGAGCAAAGCCCATGGCTGGACGAGATCTTGAATCCACCGCGATGGCGATCGTCGCCAAGGGCAAGGGGATCCTGGCAGCGGATGAGAGCTTCCCCACCATCAAGAAACGATTCGACGCCATCAACGTCGAATCTTCTGAGTCCAACCGCCGAGCCTATCGCCAGCTCTTGTTCACGACGCCGGCGATCAGTGAATTCATCAGTGGAGTCATCTTGTTTGACGAGACGATCCGCCAGAAGGCTGATGACGGCACACCCTTCGTGCAGGTGCTCCAACGCCAGGGCGTCCTCCCGGGGATCAAGGTGGACAAGGGTGCCAAGCTTCTGGCCGGCGCGGCGGGCGAGAAGATCACCGAAGGCCTCGACGGGCTGCGCGATCGGCTGACAGAATATCGTGAGCTTGGGGCACACTTCACCAAGTGGCGTGCGGTCATCACCATCGGCGATCGTATCCCCAGCCAATGCTGCATCGACGCCAACGCCGAAGCCCTGGCAAGATTTGCCGCGCTGTCACAGGAAGCGGGACTGGTTCCGATCGTCGAGCCCGAGGTCCTGATGGACGGTGATCACACCATCCAGCAGTGCTTCGAAGCGACCGAAGCGACGCTGCACAGTGTGTTCAATTCGCTGTTTGAGCATCGCGTGGTGCTCGAGCGGATGCTGCTGAAGCCCAACATGGTGCTGTCGGGCAAGGCGTGCCCGCAGCAGGCCGGCCCCGAGGAGGTGGCGGAGGCGACGGTGAAATGCCTGCGGCAGACGGTCCCTGCGGCCGTACCGGGGATCGTGTTCCTCTCAGGCGGACAATCCAACGAAACGGCCACCGCCAACCTCAATGCCATGAACGCCCTGGACGGATTTCATCCCTGGCAGTTGAGTTTTTCGTATGGCCGCGCTTTGCAGGACCCGCCGCTGAAGGCGTGGCGGGGCAATGCCGCCAACATCCAGCGGGCCCAGCAGGCCTTCCATCATCGAGCGAAGCTTAACGGCGCTGCCCGCTACGGCAAGTACGTCGAGGCGATGGAGAAGCAACTCATCGGTGCAGAAGCATGACCCCAGCAGACGCCGACAATCTCAGGTCCGACAAGCCCGCTGCGCCCTTCCCCGAGCAGGACGAAAACGGCGTTGATCTCTCGCTGATCCGCGAGAATCTCCGCCTAAGCCCTGCCGAGCGCCTGCGTAAGGGCGACCAGGCTCGCCGCGGTGCGCTGCGCCTGATGCAGCTTGGCCGGCAGCACCGCCAACGACAAACACGCCGCGCAGAGTAAGCCTTCAATGTCTGAGCTCAGCCCACTGGAGCAAATCGCAGGGCGGCCCAAGGACCGCGACGCGCTGCTGCAACTGTTGGCGATCAGACGGTTACGTGAAGAATCTGATGGATAGAGGAGCGCCCTGCGGCAGACGAAGCGGGGGCCGCGGTTAGGTGCAGCAGCCTTCACCCTTGACGTCGGCCCCGGGCCGACCAGCGTCGAGAATGGCAGCCGCCTTGTCGGGATCAAGTGTTCCCTCGGCCACGTAGGCGGCGAGTTCGCGTTTGGTCTGCTCCTTGCCTCGGGCAACGAACACTCTGGACACCGCACAACTGATGCTGCGGACCATCCATCCCACGCAGCCGAAGATAATCGCGGCCAGGGGAATGCTGAAGGGACTGCGCACGACGTCGTGAATGACCTGATTCAATTCAGCTAGAAGGAGCATCTTGGGGTTTCCTAGTGAGGTGGAACGAGGCTGTGCAGAAACTATCAAGCATTATAGATATTCGGCAGCGGCCCGGCCGAGTTTCATAACCAAGGCCCTGCGGTGGGAGTGGGGGCTGGGCCGGCGCCGAGCTTGCGGGCGATCCGAGTGGCGGCCTGAGCGCGGTCAGGTCCCGGCGGTGACGGTGGCCTGGCGGGTGGTGGCCCGCGTCGGCTTGACCGCCCGGCTGGCCTCGAGACGCAGCCTGGCCTGCTCCTGTTCGCTGAACTCCTCGCCGAAGCGGACCAACCGTGTGCTGTTGGCGATCACGATGACGTATCCCAACATATACAGCAGCGCCGCCGTCAGGATTGTGAGATTTCCGGTCGCGGCAAAGGCCAGACCGACGATCGCCAGCAGAAGTGAAGCCGCGATGTTCTGCGCGATCACGCTGCGGGTCTTGCGGGCCAGCTCCAGCAGGAACGGCACGTGCCGCAGGTCATCGTTCATCAGAGCCACGCCTGCGGAGTTGGTCGCGATGTCCGAGCCGGACAGGCCCATGGCCACGCCGACATCCGCGGAGGCCAGGATCGGGCCGTCGTTGATTCCATCGCCGACCACCAGCGTGCGGTGTCCTTTCTTGATCAGGTACATCAGCTCCTCCTGCTTTTCTTCCGGGAGGCATTGAGCTTCGATGGAATCGACGCCGACGGCCTGGCCGACGCGCTTGGCCACGGAGAGCTGATCGCCGGTGAACATGATCACCCGCCGTACGCCAAGCTGGCGCATCTTGCGGACGATCTCCGCGGCGTTGCGGCGCAACTTGTCTTCCAGGCCGACCGCGCCCAGGTAGCGTCCCGCTTGCATCACGTGCACGCCGGACATGCCTTCGATCTTTTCCTCGACGGTCACGATTTGTTCGCGGATCGAGGGGTTGAGTTCGGCCAGCCAGTCTGGGCGGCCGACGTGGATTTGGCCGCTGCTGCTGGCCGCAGCGACTCCGCGACCGCGGATCTCCTCAAACCTGTCAACGCGATTCGGCTTGATATGAGCCTGGTCGGCGGTTTCCAGGATCGACTTGGCCAGCGGGTGATTGGAATGTTGCTCGCCATCGGCTGCGGCCTGGAGCAACGTGGCGCCTTCAACGCCTTCGGCGGGGGCGAGCCGGCTGACCGCAAATCGGCCGGTGGTCAGCGTCCCGGTCTTATCCAGCACGACGGTGTCGATCGTCGCGGCCGCTTCAAGCGTCGTGGTCTTCTTGATCATGATGCCCAGTCGCGCCGCAGCGGCGAACGCGGCCACCATCGCCGTCGGATACGAGATCAGCAGCGCTCCAGGGCAGGTCACGACCAGCACGGTGATGGCCCGGATGGCCGCCTGATCCTTGATCGCATCATTCCTGGCCGTAAAGAACCACACCAATCCCGCCACCATCAACACCACGGGCACGTAATACGAGGCGAGCTGCTCGATCAGCTCCTGCCGCTGGGTCTTGGCGGACTCCGCTTCACGGATGAGTTGCTCGACCTTACCGATGGTGGTGTCGCCCGCGACGGCCGTCACCTCAATGTCGATCTGGCCGGTCAGGTTGGTCGTGCCGGCATAGACGTCCTTTCCAACGTCGACTTCGACGGGAACCGCTTCGCCGGTGAGCGAGGCCTGGTTGATGTCGCTGGAGCCGTTGGCAACGCGCCCGTCCACCGGGAGGTTCTCTCCCGGCCGGACACGGACAGTCTGGCCGACGCGGACCGCAGAAAGCGGGACCTCCCGCTCCTCGCCATTCTCAACCAGGCGAGCCGTATCGGGTGTGAGGTCGATCAACTCTCGGATGGCCCGCTGGGCGCCCCACGCTGTGCGACTGAGCACGAGGTTCGCCGTCCATAGGAACAGCGCCAGGACTCCTGCGACCAGATAGTTGGATGTGGCGATCGCCGCAAGCACGGCCAGGGAGGCCAGGGAGTCGCTTGACGGCCGGCCCCTGACGATTTCTTTCCGCGCGCCGAGCAGCAGCGGGATGACCAGCACCACCGCTCCCAGCGCAGCAGGGATCTGGGCCACTTGCGGGTGGGCGTCCAGCAGCCGGGCGATCCACGATGTAGCCAGCAGCACCCCGCCGGCCAGGGCGATGAACAGGCGTCGCTCCAGCTGCTCGGCTCCGTGCGAAGCAGCCTCACGAAGTTCCAGGTCCTGCTGGGCAGCGCCGGCGACGGTCAGCTCAGACATGGGTCTCTCCAGATCATGCGGGCCGGTTGAGGCAGACTGGCTGTGCACCCTACGCGCCGTAGCCTCACTCGGCAATGCAGCAGGTTACTGCTACGCCGCCGTCTTGGCCGTGGTTCAGGCGATGGCGGGGAATCCACCTGCGGTCCGCCCATAGCCCCCGGCTCTGCCGGGGGGGTCTTGTAATCTCACCGTGTCAAGCCGGCGATGCCATCGCCGGCTTTGCACAGACCGTTGCACAGCGTTCCGAGCCGCGGCTTGTCGCCGCGGACCGCCCCGGCACGGGGCGGCTCTGTGGTGGGCCGCGTTGTCTCGCCGCGGGATCGAGCCATGCTCGATACTCAAAATCTGGGCTTGAAACTCGTGGGGGGCCGTTATACCCGTATGCGAATGGCTGCGCGATTGACCCCTGGCGAAGCCATATGGGGTATGTCGGTTCAAGCGAAGGAGACAACCATGCGATATCTGATGCCACTTCTTGCCGCGGCAGCATCAGTCCTGAGCACCGCCCCGGCCTACGCCGACCTCGGCGACCAACTTGCCAAGCTCCTGCCCGACGACGGCACGACGGGCGACTACTTCGGCTACTCCGTCGCGATCAGCGGCACCACCGCCATCGTTGGGGCGTACTTGAATGACGACAACGGGACCGACTCCGGTTCGGCATACCTCTTCGACACCACCACGGGTCAGCAGATCACCAAACTCCTGCCCGATGACGGCACAACGGGCGACTACTTCGGCTACTCCGTCGCGATCAGCGGCACCACCGCCATCGTTGGGGCACGCTTTGACGACGACAACGGTGGCAGCTCCGGCTCCGCCTACCTGTTTGACACCACCACGGGAAAACAGATCGCCAAGCTCCTGCCCAACGACGGTGCATTAAACGACCTCTTCGGCGAGTCCGTCGCGATCAGCGGCGCCACCGCCATCGTTGGGGCCTGGCACGACAACGACAACGGCGACCTCTCTGGCTCCGCCTACCTCTTCGGCGTAAGCGACCCGCAGAACTGGGTCCAGATCGCCAAGCTTCTGCCCAACGACGGCGCGGCGGGCGATTGGTTCGGATGGTCGGTCGCCGTCAGCGGCGCCACCGCCATCGTCGGGGCACGTTTCGACGACGACAACGGCCCCGAGTCCGGCTCCGCCTACCTGTTTGACACCACCACGGGAAAACAGATCGCCAAGCTCCTGCCCAACGACGGTGCGACGGAGGACCTCTTCGGCTACTCCGTCGCGATCAGCGGCACCACCGCAATGGTTGGGGCCGTCGCGGACGATGACGCGTGCTCGGGCGATCCGTTCTGTGACTCCGGCTCCGCCTACCTCTTCGACACCACCACGGGCCAGCAGATCGCCAAGCTCCTGGCCAACGACGGCGCGGCGGACGACTTCTTCGGCCGCTCCGTCGCGATCAGCGGCGCCACCGCCATCGTCGGGGCCGTCGGGGACGACGACAACGGCGGCGGCTCCGGCTCGGCGTACCTCTTTGATGCTTCTTCCTGCCCTTGGGACCTCGATGGCACCGGTAGTGTTGGCATTCTTGATCTGCTCGCGTTGCTTGCGGCCTGGGGCACCGATCCCGGCGGGCCGCCGGACTTCGACGGCGACGGCACCGTGGGCATCCTCGATCTGCTCACGCTGCTCGCCAACTGGGGCCCGTGCCCTTGAGGCTGCTCAGCCGGCGCGACACGAGGCAGGCGCCGCGG